>JAJYGE010000401.1 GCA_021785155.1 Planctomycetota bacterium | reverse complement strand
TTGGCCGGCTTCATGCACCAGCACGGGCTGTTCTATGGTGTCGGTGATATAGTCGTTATCCCAATTGGTTTGCGGCCCGCGCACGCCCCGCAACGGCCCCTGTGTCCATTGGCCCGCTTCAACATATTCGCCGTAATAGAGCCGCCGTGGATCCGTGTTTATTCCCAATTCAATAAGTTTGGGCATTCCCGGCCCACTGCTTTCATTACCCATGACCATGGTACAAAAACATGGGTGGTTGCCGTAGGTCTTCAGTATGCGCAAAAGTTCCTGGGCCTCAAATTCATCGCGCGGCGGGTCTTCACCCACGTTGAAGGCCCATAACGGCAACTCCACCTGATACATAAAGCCCTCTTCATCAGCCGCCTGAAAGGCCGCATCCGGCGGGCAGTAAGAATGGAATCGCACAAAATTAAATCCGTAGGATTTGCAAATTTTAAGGATGCGCAGCCACGCCGCCTTATCCATTGCCGGATAACCGGTTAATGGAAAAACGCAGTTTTCCACTGGCCCCCGCAGCATCACCGGGCGGGCATTCATGGTAAATTGACGCTGGTGGGTGCTAAATTCCCGAACTGCAAAGGAGAGATGATGGGTGTTGGCCAAGGAGCCATCATCAGCCTCCAGCCGGACGGACATTTCATGCATGACCGGTGAAAATTCATCCCACGCGGCCAGAGTTTCGCCATATTGAAGGGATAACTCTATTTGGCCGCCGTCCTTTGGAATCGTGTATTGGCCGCTGGCGTGCAAGGCTGTTTTTTTTACTTCAACGGTGATAGTAGCCGGTAGAGGTTGGCCGGTCTGATTGCCGAGAAATATTTTAATTTGCAGCGTGTTTTTGGCCATCTGCGGGTAAACCTGAACATCCTTTACCCAAGCGGTATCCGTGGCCCGCAATTCCATTTTGCCGATGATGCCGTTCCAATTGCCCTGCGTTTGCGAGGTAATGGCATTGGACCACTCGCCGATGTTGAGTTTAATCGTGTTATCAATACAAATAGTCAGCCGGTGGCGGCCCGGTGCCAGCACCCCCAGATCGTAAACATGTGGTACCGAAAGACTGTTCTGAGATCCAATGCGTTGGTTGCCCAGCCAAACTGTACTTTCCCAGTGGCAGCGTTCCAGAAACAATTCGACGCGCTGGTTATGCCATGCAGCGGGGATTGTGATTTCACGTTGATACCAAGCCGGACCGACATATTCGATCAAGGGGGTCAGTCGACCAATGGCATGGTATGTGGTCTTTTCCCCAAATCCACGTTGCTGGCACGATCCCGGCAATTCGATGGTATTTTTTAGCCGCCGCTTAAACCATTTGGTGGCCGCAATAAATCCGAAATTCACAGGTCCATAAATACCACCCGGGCCAGAAATATTATCCACCAGAACCGTTAAAATGTTGGGGCCGTCAGACCGCCACGCGGAGTCCAGAGAAACCTCAAAAGCCGGCCTCCACCCTTGATGACTCATGAGTTTTTTGCCATTGAGATAAATCACACCATTATCATCAACATGTGTAAAACGAAGGGTTCGACCGGCATGATCCAGTGCGGGCAAGGTGGCGCGAAACCACGCGGTGCCCACAAATTGCATCTGCGGTTTTTTAGTGTTGGTCGCCTGCCAACTGTCGGTGGACGTATCGGCAGACGGTGCGGCCATCTGCGCCGCTTCCGCAGCCGTGCCAGACTTCCAAAACCACTTACTAATCCCAATGGCTTGCCGTAAAGTTTCCGGAGACGGTAACTCGAAAGACCATTCCCCGGCGATTGAGATTACCGATTCGGCAGTGGTGCTGCGGGCCTGCGCCTCCGGAATCGACTGTTCTGAAAGCAACGCAATCGCCACGCCCGCGCCGGCCACTCGCTTCAAAAAATCCCGACGACGGTCCAAATTCGGCGGGAGGTTGGATTCATGTGTTTCTGCCATCTGGAGGAACTCCTACGGTTACACATTCATTGTAAAAACAACTTACTATTCCACCAAGCCCTGGCCCGTCACATTTTTGCAATTGACTGGTCACGGTAATTTCGCGGGCATTTACTTAAAACAGTTAATTAGTGGGAGGGGCGAAGCCTCCCCATGGCTTCTTTGGACTAAAGTCAGGATACCAATCCAGCTTCCACAAGTCAGCATCCATCACATGCTCAACATGGCTATCAGCAAATACCATATTGATGCCGCCTTCATGCCGATTCAAGCAAAATCGCCACATGGAAACCGTGGGGTTGACGGTGCCTTCCAGATTGACGGGGGGCATGTCGGTAGGCTGGGGGCACGCGTCTATCCAAATTCCATCGCCAAAAAGTGGAGCGGTAGCACCCGGTATTGACTGGCTGTTGTACCAAAAGTCGGAGGTATTATTGCCATTGCCGAAAGACTGCAATGCCCCCTGCGATGCGGGCAGACTTTCCTGGTAATTGTACATCCACCCATTGAGCGTATAGCTGGAACATTCCGTGCCCCAACTCCAGGTTGACAGAACTGTCGCCGATCCCAAGTTGTAGGTAACCTTTTGGGTAGAGGGGCAAATTAATGTGGCTTGTTCCGTAGCTGGTAGAACGACATACGGTCCGGCGGGATTAACGTAAGCATTGGAACCGCCAAACATCGGGGCCAGAGCGCTAATCCACCAGACACTGCCGGAATTGATGGACACCGATCCATAGCTGTAGATGAAGCCATCCCGAGATTCCGCACTGGATTGGGTATATTCAGCATAAGCGATTCCCAATTGCCGCAGATTCGAGGCGCACACGGCGCTGTTGGCTAATCGTTTGGCTTTGGCCAGTGCGGGCAGCAACAAGGCGATGAGAATAGCAATGATGCTGATGACCACCAGCAGTTCCACGAGCGTAAACGCCGGCCGTCGTGGCTTCAATGAACCATGGGCAACGTGCAGAGAGCCGATGGACTTCGCCGGTCTCACGATTTGGAAAGTGCCGTGATTTTGATCCATGATCCGTGATTCTTTTTCATTGAAGTCGCACATGTTCGTCGCCTTTGGAAACAATTCACAATCTTAGTGTCAGCATTCAGTGAATCCGGTTTACGATTTTAGAGCCTCCTTGTAATCGCCATCCGCAAATATCCTTAATGCGGATTAAGCAATGGAGGGTTACACCATCCCGACAAGCCCGTATCTACCGACTTCAGTCATGCCAACAGCCACGTTTGAGTACCACTACCGCCCGCCGCACTCAGGCTCGTGACCGGCGCTTGAGCACCAGGCCCATCAGCAGCAATCCGGCCACGAACAATGGTTCGGCTCCGGGAACAGGTACAGCAGCGATAATGCCCGCCGGATTGTCACCACTGGGTAGAGTCACAGCGGTGCTGACAAGGCCGCCGGGGGTAATTTGGTCAATGGTGTTCGAATAGTATCCCGTGACAAAAAGATTGCCAGCTTGGTCAAAGGTAAGGAAATTTGGGCCTATGCCACTGGAACCGGTACCTGAACCAAACGAGGCAAAGGTACTGACCACACCGCTGGCATTGATTTTATCAATGTTGTTGGAATCAAAATTGGCGACGTAAAGATTGCCGCTGCCGTCAAACGCGATCCCGGACGGGCTGCTGCCTGATGGCAACGTGGCAAAGGTGGACACAGTCCCTCCGGGAGTAATCTCGGAGATGTTATTGGTGGCGTAGTTGGAGACATAAAGATTGCCATTATTGAACGCCAAGCCATCGGACTGCGTTGCCGAAGTTAAATTGGCAAATTGGGTGTAGCTACCGCTTGGTGTCACCTTGTCAATGATACCATTAAGCAGCACTGTATAAATATTCCCCGATCCATCCAGGGCAATGGCCTGCGGCGTAGTGGACCCACCCGAAGGAAACGTGACCAGGGTGCTGGCCGATCCAGCGGTGATCGATTCGATGCTGTTATTTCCGGCATTAATAACATAGTTGGGGCTACCATTGGCACCGGCAGTCATATCCCAGGGAGTGGCGAGACCAGACACATAGGTGCTTATAACTCCGCTGGAACTGACACTGCTGATCGTGTTAGCTCCGGAGTTGGAGACATAAAACGAATCAGCCCGGACCGAGCCGATCAATCCGGCGACCGCCGTGATGGCCGCAGCCGCCGCAAAAAGTGAAGGTCCATGTGATTTGGAAATTGATTTGAATACCATGGTGACTTCTCCTCAATAACGGATGTTTTCTCTCGTCTCCCGCCAATCGCATGACCGGCGAATATGGAATCGAGATCACTATCAACAAATTTAAACTGTTCGACGACGCTTCAAGAGTAATAACCCCAATGCCCCTATAGCCATTATGCCCAAGCTGGCTGGATCGGGCACGGCCACCGTACCGGTAATAGTATCGACACCGAAGTAATAATTATTGCCCGCGTAACTTGACGACGGAATGGCTGAAAATTGCAAGGCCAAGTAGTCCCCCACATTGGCGGCGGTGGTGTGGAAGGTGAAATTGACGGTTTGCCAATCCTTCACGGTGTCCGGACTATACGTATATTGGAGAGTCCTCAATTGTGTGCGTTTAGTGGCGTCAAAGGCGGTCACGTTCATCGCGGTCACATTGCTGGGGCCTGCGGTCGGAGCGGAGATAAAATTGATTGTGTAGGTACCTTGCACCAGTGAATCGCTCCCGAACGCCGGAGAAGCTGTCGCATAGCTGGATTGTTGGTAAGCGGTACTCTGATTGCCCGAGGCCAGAAAGAAAAAACTTGGTGATTGCGGGCTGCCGTCCGTGGTTGCCCCCGATCCGCCGGCTAAAAACGTCCAGCCAGTACCGCCATTACCCGTGGTATTAAAGCCGAAGTTCACCGCGCTGCCGTGCGCTAACGCAGCCCACGAGAAGCCTCCGGCGCAAATAGCGAATGTCGTGAAGACCATTGACGAAAGGTTACGCAACATAAAGAAACTCCCAAAACCGGTTTTGCTTTTTCCCGCCTCCAGCCAACCGCACGGCTGACAAAGATGGAGCAGGGAATGCGATAAAATAATTAAACCGTTCGACGACGCTTCAACAGTAATAACCCCAATGCCCCTATAGCCATCAGGCCCAAACTTGCCGGTTCGGGCACGGCACTGGAAGTCAGCCCGACATTCGTATACATAGACTGCCCGTACTGAGGCATGACTAGCTCAATGGACAAATCCCCAGATACCGTGCGACCGGTGGTGTAGCTGGTAGTAATGGGAGTTAGTGTCTGATTACAGGTTCCAGTTTGGCTGTTTAACGTGGTACCCGTTGCTGATTGGGTATTGGGATTGGAATCCGAGGCGGTATTGACCAATTCAATAACAGCCGAGGCCCCATTTAGCTGGCCGTTGGCATTTGCGATAATGTCAACCGTAAGTGTGTACTGCGTATTGGCCGGGTGTGCCCGTTTTTATCGGGAAGTCGTTAAGCTGCGATTCGGCGGTATTTTTGTGCCCACCAGGCGTCCCAGAGGTTGCTTTGGTAAAGGGCCTCCATGGCCATAAGGGATTCGGCATTTTCCGCATCCCATCGCATGCCGGGGCCTTTGATGCGGCGGGTCGTGGCTTTGCACATGGATTCCATGGGGCCTGTGCCAATATCCCAGCCTTTTGCAATGAATTTGTCGTAGG
>JAJYGE010000260.1 GCA_021785155.1 Planctomycetota bacterium | reverse complement strand
GCTGGCCCGACTTTCCGGCGGCAGCTTGGGCAGAGCCATTGTTTTTATGGAAGCAGCCATCCCGCCAGATCGTGAGGAGGGAGCCAAAGGCGGTGCCAAAAATACCGCACCGGATCAACGTGCTTTTCCGCATTGGATCAATACAATATCAACCGTATTGGATAATATGCTCTCGGGGCGGGAAGGTGGTATGGCTTTGGCGGAAGTGATTCAGAAATGTGCCGAAAAATATGCCAAAGCCATGCTTAAACGCGATCCGCTGGCATCCAAGGATCGGGCTGTGCGCGACGGCGTAGGGTTAATGTTCAGCTTTGTTGCGGCGTGGCTCGATGATCGCCTCCGCCATACCACCGGTGCTGCGATCATCGCCCCCCTGCCATCACAGGCTCATGCCATGCCGCTGACTACAGCGCAGGAATGTATCGGGGTGTGCCGCCAGGCGGAAATGCAGGCGGATATGAACGCCCATATCGGTGTACTCTTGGCCGCAAGCTGCACCGCCATTGAACACGCAATGCGCACGCCAGAGATGCGGTAGATTGTCATTTAGCACGGCAGCGCAACATTGGCCACTAACTGCTAACGCCCAACTCCGCAAGTCCTATCTTCTGTTCCGGGGTTGCCTCAAGGCCACCCCCCGCCAATACGCGCAGAGATAAGCCCAGCGAGGCGGGTTTATCGAGCAATGGGCCGCCATGCTCGCGTTGATAAAATGAGCAGGTATCACAGGGGGCGGGAAATTCGCCCGGCGGCACCGGTTTGCGGCTAAATAGTTGCCGGGCTCGCTGAATGGTGGGATGGTTGTATGCTTCCAGAACGGGCATGGTGTTGAGATCGGCGTATTCGGCAACGTTCTGGTACACGAGGCATCGCGCGACTTTGGCATTGGAATTCAATACCAGAGATCGCCAGAGAAAATAGCAAGGCCAGTCGTGCAGATATTTTCCCGGTTCAACATCCCGCTGCAGCCCTTCGGTTTTCCAATATTGCTGAAGCTCCGGGTTAAATTCCATTCCACGCAGTGGCGCAAAACGGATAAACACACCGAGTTTCCGGGCCAGTTGCTTGGCGGATTGCACTTCATGCTGGTTGTGGCCATGAACTAAAAACTGCCATTCGATTTCCATCGGAGATTTGGTTTTGCGGCGCTGCTCTAAAATTTGCGACATGCCATCAATGGCCTCTTCCCATACCCCGCCGACGCGGTACATTGCATACGTTTCTTGGCTCATGCCGTCAATGGCACATACCAGATGATCCAGGCCGCACTGCACGACTTCCTGGGCGATCTTGGGCGTAATGAGTGTGCTGTTGGTGCTTAATAATGTAAATATCTTGCGGGCGTGCGTTTTTTCGATAATTTGTCGGGATAGCGGCCAATCCAGCATCGGCTCTCCCTGGCCAAAAATCTGGCATTGAAACAGGTAGTCCCCGATTTCATCTAAAATTTTGTCATAAAGCGCCATTGAGAGTTTGCCGGCGCTATTCTTGCGGGCATCCGGAAATACTTGCCGATCACAAAAAGGACATTCCAGATTGCAGTAATACAGCGGCTCAAGGAACAATATAAACGGTGCGGATCGCACATCAGCAACGCGCGTGCGGTAGGCATATTCCGTGCGCAAGGCGTTGAGGATTTTGCGGGGCGAGGAATAATACAACAGCGATCGGCCATACACACGTAAGGCCCTGCCCGGATTGCGGAAGTTCAAAATACCCATCTTGCTAATCTCCTAAAACCGGATGGCACATCCGGAACCCACGTCGGCGGCGGCTTGAATGTCTGCGCTTCGGCGTATTTTGGGCCAAGGCAACGCGCAAACCGCAGCGGCTAAAACCGGCACCAACGTGCCCAACGAGCCGATTGCTTTTGATCCCTGATTTTGATTTTCCCCACCGCCATCCTTGCCGGCGCTTAGTAAATTTTCCCATGGCCCACTGCCCAACAAGTTTGATATGATACCAGCGACAGGTGAATAAACAAAACGGCAAAAGGCGGCGGACTTTTATGATTGCCGATAATGCGGATACAACGAACAACACTGCGACGGGGGAATTTACCATCCCGATCACGAGTATTTAAGCCGAGGTCATTGGGATAAGCTCTGACACACCGACACAACGGAAATTCACAAGGAGGTATTCGGTGAGTCCGGAATCGCGGCGGCATCAGCAACCGCGAGCACAATGGCGCTGATTGAGGCGGGCCGGTTTGTGGCCGAGACATTGCGAAGAGCGGCCGCGGCGGCATGTAGCGTGGCGCCGGTGGTGCATACATCATCCACGAGCCAAATATTCAAGCCGGAAAGATCGACACGGCTCGGCAGTATAAACGCCCCGCGCACATTATCGAGGCGGGCGGTAGCATTTTGCATGGACGTTTGTGCGATGGTGGCACGTTTACGACGTAACAGATCATCACAGGGGGCATCGAAAATTCCGGATAATTCCGATGCCAATTCAAACGCCTGATTAAAGCCACGTCGCCACTGCCGGGACCAATGCAACGGTACAGGAACAAATTGATCGACTGCATCTACCTGTGCGTGCCGCAGCGCCTCGGCCATCCATGGAGCCACTATGGCCGCCAATGCCCAGTGGCGCGCAAATTTCATACTGTGAATTAAACGGCTCAACGGACCATTGAGCGTACCTACACGCACAATGCGGTCAAGACCGATTTTGCGATGGGGGCAATTCTGGCAGCTTCCCCGTGCGGCAAATGGTCCGAGGGTACTGCCGCAGCGCTGGCAATAGGGCCATAACAGTTGCTGGCGTAATTGCTCTTGAATCTCGCGGCACAGCCCCTTATCAGATGGCGCAATGCTTTGGCCCGTCGCCCAACAAGTCGGCGGAAAAAGAGCCGCAAGCGGTTGCGGACGGCGGCGCTTCAAAAGTCCGAATTTGAAACGAGCGTCGCTCATGGTTTTAATTCCTCAAGGAACTTCATGAACGCGGCGGCCAATATTGTCGCCTGCGCATCGGTAAGTGCGGATTTCCGCCAGGTAAGGCACAAGCTGAGTCGAGATTGAAATGTTGTCAACGCAAAGACCACCGGCAAGAGCGGCCCTACCGGCGAAATACGCACATAATCTTGAACCATCCCGCCTGTACCCGCGGTCTGATCCATCCACGCTCCGGTAAGATTTACATTCGATACGCCGGCGAGAAGCGGGCAATTTTTCTGAAAGAAAAGAGCCTTATGGCGCGGCTGGCCATAAAGGTCGGAAAAATATTTGACCACCGCCAACTCGCCAAATGCCGCCACCGCACCACATCTTTTCTTGAACGCCCGGGTTTGTCGGGCAGCGTGGCGAATTAACACGGAGGAGGTTTGCCTTTCAGGCTCTTTAAATGTGGTGATACAGGAGCTTAAAAATAATCCGAATGTATGATTCAAGGGTTCATCAGCCAATGCGCGGATATCAACGATTGATCCGATGCTCACGGAGTTACGCCCTCCGGCCCACCAGCGGCGGCGCCATTTGTATCTGCTATCCGCGGTGATCTGGCCTATAACCATGGAAATGGCGGCCAGGAATATATCATTTAAACTACACCGGTTGGCTTTTGCGCAGGTGGTAAGAGCATCGACAAGACCATCGGGTAAGGCGTGCATGGAACACCCGGTGGAAAAATCCATTGGATCGGCCAGATCAAACCGCCATGAGCGGCGGTGCGTAAAATACCGTCGGGCGGCGTGCAAAACACGTATCGGAGCGGAAAGTGAACCACGACGGCGTTGAAACAGATCATCAAAGCTTTGATCCGTAATATGTAATATGTGCTGACTATCCGCGGGATTACCGCAATATGCGGCCAAGATCAATTTCATCAATTCGCGAATGCTCCAGCTATCAGCAATCCAATGATCATAAATTGTCAGCAGCCAATATTCTTCATTGTCAGGAACGATAAAAAAGCGTAAAGGAGTATCATGCGCTACAAAAGGCGCGTTAAGCTCGCGTGCGGCGACTGAAACCAGCGACTCGTGACAAACGCGGGGCATAATCGGCATACAATTTGTGAATGTTGCGAGATCGCCTTGGACCTGTGGCGTACCCAGGCCAATGGTGCCGATGACGCCATTGATAACCTTCTGCCAATGCTGAATATCAAGTTTTCCGCTTAGCCGCATGGCCTGCCCGGCGTTGTAAGGCCCCAGCGTTGTCCAGCTACGCATGAGTTGCTGGAAAATATTAAGCCGCATGTGTGCGCCGGCATGATCCGATGAAGCAGAATCGGCCGATGGTGTTGTGTTATTCATACGAAGAACCTATGCCAAATCACGCAGGTGTGTCCGGGATACGCGCGGAATAAATCGCCCCGTTCGCAAACAATATTCGGCGTATGGTGTGCCATGAATATGACGCAGGTATTGCTCTTCCCGTAATGCTTCCAGCGTAATAAGTGTAATATGAATAATGGCGATTAGAAGCATCAGTATTGTCGGAACGGTCACAAGCGTGCAAAGCATGAGAATAATTGACAAGGCATAAATGGGGTGCCGCACAATACGATACGCTCCGAGTATGACCAGTTCCGTTTTTTCACCGGGATCGATGCCGATTCGCCAGGAACGCCCCATTTGCCGCCAGCAGATAAACGTCAGAATCAGTGCCGCCAGCCCCAATAGTGCCGCCACAACACCAAGCCATTGCGTTTCCGCCGTCATGGGCCAGAACGCTCGCAGCCACCATACCGGGGCAAATCCACGAATGGCGGAAATCCAAGGTAAAATGCACCAAGCGATAATGGCGGGGGTCCAAATGAAACGCAGACTCCGACCCGTTTTTTCGCGCGGCAATACGTTGGGGTCTTTGCCGATTTTACGGCTTAGCCGAACGGCTTTTACGATTACCGTTCCCCAGTAAATAACCACCCATAATCCTGAAGCGGCGGCTGACAATCTAGGCAGCATCAACATCCGTTAACCTCCGTAGTCTAATATCATAACGGAGTTCAAGGAAAACGGGGATTGTGGATTAAGGTTGTGGCTTTTACGGGGTAGTTGTGACGAATCTGCCAGCGTTGCAGCACATGTAAAACGACGCTGAGCATTAACTTTTGAACTCCCGGATTTGCACTTATATTAATGTGGTCAATGCTTGATTCGTGAAAGGCAACAGGCATCGTGCGAACATTCAGGTTGGTCACCTTTGTCAGGCGTGGATTCACTGCCGTTACGGGAACGCCACGCAATGCCGGGAACCAATCCGTCAGCGGATGACTTTTGTAAATGACGAAGCATTGACGGACATTGATGGGGATAGCCGGTGGAGTAACGGGATCAAGCAAGAGCAGAAGCGTGACTTTGCAGCCATGCCGATCAAGATAGCGAGCGGTTCGAATCTGATCGTCTGCACCATAGGAGTGGCCGACCAGAATAAGCGGGCCATGGAGCTTATTGTGTTTTTCAGCCATAAGCAAAATGTGTTTGAACTTCTCATGAGCCTCATCGGCCAAGGCCGCTGCTTGGATGATATGCCACCGATTTAACGTTTGGGAAAACGTATCCATTCCGGTAGAGAAAATACCCAAAAAGCCGCGCATACAGTACACATGTCCAGGATACTCATACGAGCAGTCCC
>JAJYGE010000056.1 GCA_021785155.1 Planctomycetota bacterium | reverse complement strand
ATGCGGTGCGTATTTAATCCATCGGCGGCGATGAGCGAAGCATCGGTATTGACCGCATCGACAATACGATTGATCTGCCGGGCAATTGTTTGCCAGGGTTCATGATGGGCCGACCACTGCGGTAAAGCGGGTTGCATATGGAATTCCCGATCAGGTGATTAATGGAAACGCGGTATTAAAATCGGTCTGACCGAACACAATAAAGCGGCTCCAGCCGTTGCCGCTGGTAGCGGAACCGTCGGTAACAATTGTTCCGGCAATGTCCGGTGGAATGGAACCATCGACATTTTTGAATACAGCATATTGATCCCAGGTTTCCGGATTGTAGGCGAAGCAATAGGTGTTGCGATACCACACGCCGTCCTGTGTGCTGCCGGTAATCGGCAGGCACAGCCATGTCCGCGGTGGATAATTCCGCCAGGTAACGCTGTTTACCAGGCCGGCGTAGGAAAGCGTGAGGGCTTCGGGGTCGGCGGTTTGCAGAAAGTGAAAACTGATGGTGGCGTTAAGAATCAGGCGATGCAAGTCGGCCACTTCGCTTTGCGCAGTTCCGCCGGCGGGCGTGTATGTGACGGTGGCAAGGTTGTTATTGGCGTCATAATGCCGCAGTACCTGCACCAGACCGGCATTAAAACTTTTCAAATAATTGGTGGGATAGGCATCCCATTGATATTCGCAGAAAACATCGAAGCAATCATACCCCTGACACTGGGTTTTGATGTTTCGTACCACCGCATTGGGTTGATCAGGATGTTGTGCGCCAATGGCTGGAATGACAAAACCGGTGACGGAATCGGTGGCTGTAACCGCCATGATGGGTCGCTGGGTGGGGGAGTATTCCGATAAACCTGTCACCTGAAATTTACGGATGATATGGTAGCCCGTGGCGGACCACTCCAGTGGTTGCGCTAAAAGGAGATCTTCTTTAATGCTGATGTTCATGGGCGGGCTATAGGCGGTGGCATAAGCGGATAAGGTGGCGTAGAGGGGGGGCAATGCGGTATTATTGATGGGAGAATGTTGCGTACAGATAAATCAGATCGGCCTGCCATGCGATATCGTGATCCACGTTGGTTGCGGAAGGAGCCTATTCGCGGTCGATTGCGGCGGCGCATTTCTGTGCTGCCGACATTAATGACGCTGGGGAATCTATTATGCGGGTTTTCGGCGATCTGGTATGCGTCGTTACCGGTGGCGGGTGTGGCGGATGAAACCGGTGCGTTTACCATTGCGGGTTATCTGATTTTCGGGGCGATGATTTTTGACATGCTTGATGGCAGCATGGCCCGATTAACCAGAGCCACAAGCGATTTTGGAGCTGAACTGGATTCTCTGGCGGATGTGGTGAGCTTCGGCATTGTGCCGGCGTTTTTGAGCCTGAAAATTATTGCCCATCTTCTGGCGGTTACGGCGGGAGAATTAATCAACCCGCTGGCACAAAATGTTGACGGGCGGTTTTTCTGGATGATCGCGGCGATATATGTGGCTTGTACGGCGTTGCGGCTGGCGCGGTTTAATGCGCATAATGCGCATGGTGTGGATTCGCATTTGATATTCCGTGGTTTGCCATCGCCCGGGGCGGCGGGCGTGGTGGGGGCCACGGTGATTTTCTTTGAGGCTCTGCGGCCCAATGCCTCGCACTTTTTGCCCTTTCATGTGCCGGAGTTTGTACAATCCGGTGTGGCCACGGCCTTTCCGTATTTAATGCCGGTGATTTTGCTGGCGCTTTCGGCTTTGATGGTCAGCAGAATTGAATACCCGCATGTGATCAATCAATATTTGCGCGGTCGTCGGCCATTTTCATACGTGGTGCGACTGGTTCTTCTGGTGCTGTTATTTTTCTGGCAGCCGCAACTCACAGCGTTGCTGGGCATATATTGGTATGCGTTTTATCCCGCCATGAAGGCGTTATTTCAACGGATCCTTGCGCGGGGCAAGCCGGAAGAAGCAGTGCCGCCGATTTCAAACGAACAATAAAAGTAACCGTTCACGGGTACCCCATAGCCTGACGCGGAAGCGTCATGGTTGGTCGGCACACGGCAACTGCGCGCCAACTCGACGCTTCCGCATCGAGCTAACGAGTGACGCCTGGGTATCAACCATGATCTCCCCGCGCCAGGACAGAGCTCAATGATCGTGGCGGCCAGGCACCGGATGGTTAATCCGGTGGTTGATCTCGTGCCGCGAACCCGCCACCCATCCGCATACAACCATGACGCTTCCGCATCAGGCTACGCGGGGGACAAAACTTTTTCCAGGCGATCACAGAAGCGATTACAGAGTGTTTCCTGACTGAGGCGTTCGCGCAACAGGTGCTGGGCGTTGCGGCCCATCTGGTTGAGTTGGGCCTGCGGCGTGTTGCGGATATGCGCAATGGCCGCAATGGCCCCTTCGGTATCACCATGACGAATCTGCCAGCCGATTTCATGTTCATCAAGAATATCCGCGATATGGCTGGGGCTGGGACCAAGGAAAAGGATGGGTTTACCGGCGGCCATGGCTCCATAAATTTTACACGGGTGAATGATACCGACCATATTTTCTCCGAGGCTTACGAGATGCACATCGGCGGCGGAGAGAGAAAACTTCAGCGATTCGAGTGGCTGGTAGGGCAGTGAAAGCACATTGGATAACTGATGCTCCTGGATACACGCCTGGATTTGTCGCTTACCGAGGCCGCCACCGACAAAAACAAATCGGAGCTGTGGATCATCCTTAAACTTTATTGCGGCGGTGAGGATGGTATCCAGCGGATTGGCGGGGCTGTGATTGCCGCTGTACATGAACACAAATTTGCCCTGCAGGCCATGTTCAATGCGGAAGGGATTGTTTTGTGGCGCTACCGGCTCAATAACATGTTCGTGCGGCCAGGGCGGGTCGATGTTTGTTTTCCGGGCAAAATCGCCGCGCTTGGCCAGACGGTCGGCCATGAACCGGTCCAAGGCAAAAATGGCGGCGGAATTTTTCAGGATAAAGCGGTTCACGCGTTCCAATAATTGAGCGCGGAAGCTGCGGGCCTTTATTTTTCCCATCATGATAAGCTGATCTGGATTCAGATCCATGGCCCAATACGCAATGGGCACGCGCCGCAGCAGATGAATCCAGGCGGCGGCAAAGCCGATCATGGGCGGCGAGGTGCTGAAGAGAATGCCTTTGACATTCGGGGTCAATAGTCCAATAAAAAAGCATTGGATCAGAAAGCTGGCGGTTCCGATAATGCGGATCAGAAGGTTCTTTTTGCCGAAGGAACTGAAGCGCAATCGTCGAACGTCGACGCCCTGCATATTTTCTTTTAAGGGATATTGCCGGGTGGGGTCTTCATATCCGCGGCTGGAGGCGTAAACGCGCACGGTATGGCCACGGCGTGCCATGGCAATGGCGGCATCGGTGATATGTTGTCCGACGGCAGCGGGGTCTGGCGCGAAGGTTTGGCTGAAAATCAGGAGAATTCCCGCGGGCGGAGAATTTTTATTCATCATGACTGATCCGTCCGCTAAGGTACGTTGGAACAAAACAGCGTTCCAAATTGGTTCATCGTGAAATGTACCATAATTTCTTGAATCTGCCGCATATTTACGCGAGAACGTTTGATTTTAAGGCAATTTCGAGTTTCTCATTGGCGGGCGGGAGTGTTGAATGAGGGGATATGCCGATAATATAAGCGTTGGATGGCCAATTGCTGAAATGTTGGACATGTAAAGGAATTGTTAAGGCGCGGTTAATACGGCACTAAAATCGAGTTGACATGAAGGTTATCGAACATTATCCTCAAAAACCGTGTAGGAACGCCTGGAAGATGGAACTTTCCTTCGTCCCATAATTGGCGGGGACGAAAACGGTCGAAACCGTGGCGTTGGTTAGGGTATCCTTTTTTAAGGAGACACATTATGGACAAACGATCGTTGGGTATTTTGCTCGGCGCAGCCGCCATGCTCGCCACCTCCGGCCTTACTTGGGCCGACACTTCTTCTTCCGCAGGTTATGCTGCCGCACCAGCACCAGCACCGGCGATGAGCACGGAAAATGCTCCACCGCTGATGTACGGACTGGATCAGGTCAAAACCGGTGATTCATCGGTTGGGCAGAATCTGCAAAGCGCCGGTATTGAGATCGGCGGTTACGGAGACTTGGGTTATACCAAAGACTTGGGTAACTCCAACCCAATTCCAGGCCGTACATTCACGAGCGAGGCCCACAATAATCTCACGCTCAATGCCATTGATTTGTATATTGCCAAAACAATCAATTTGTGCGGCAAACAGATTCACCAGCAGGGTGTGATTCTTGGCGGCAAGATTGATATGTTGTATGGCTACAATGGCGACTTTATCCATTCCAACGGATTGAATTTTTACCACAGCAATAACTCCAACATCCAGACTTATCCGTTGTATCAATTCGACCTCCAGCAGTTGTACATTGATGCCGGTTTTGCTCTGGGCAACAATGCTGCGATGTTGCTGCGCTTCGGTAAGTTTGACAGCCCGATGGGATATGAACGCATTAATCCCACAAAAAACGCGTTTTATTCACATTCGTTTGCGTTCGGCAATCTCACCCCGTATACCCAGACGGGCCTTCTCGCGAAGGTTGTTATCGGACAGGATGTTTCATTCTGGGCGGGCGTAACCCGCGGCTGGAATCAGACTTTCCGTGATAACAACACGGGCGTAGACGGCTTGGTTGGTATTGGGCTTAAGCCAAACAGCCAACTTAATGCCAAGGTGAATATTTCGTTCGGACCGCAGGATAATGGCACCAACAACCCCAACCGCTTGGTTGTTGAACCCATTCTCACCTACGTACCGCCGATTCTGAACAATGCCTTGTCGCTTACCTCAGATACCGTGTTCTATTATGATGGCGCGGGAAATACCGTAAATGGTCAGAATAACGGCGCTTTTGATGAAGCCCTGTATCAGACCTATCGCTATAACCGTTTCATCAGCTACAACTTCCGTGAGGAATACGCTTACTTCGGAACCGGAGTTGTGGAAGGTCTCGGTAATCAGGGTTCCGATGTCGGTGCTGATTTTGACCAATTTGCCGAGACGACGAACGCTCTGAATCTTGGTGAATTGACCGTCGGTATCAGCCTGACGCCATTCCCGGACAGCCCGGTGCTGCGGACATTGGTGATTCGTCCTGAACTGCGGGAAGATTTGGCTGACCATGCCCTTCTCAGCGGCGGCAAGCACTATCAGACCACATTCGGAATTGATGCGGTTTACAGCTTCTAAGCTATAAGCTGTAAACATATCTGAATTTATAAAAACCAAAGGGCGGCGAAAATTGTTTCGTCGCCCTTTTTTATGCTGCCTCATAAACAGGCGTATCGATGACTAGAGCCTCTAAATTATGCACCCATGGAACTGCATATGCTTCAAATATTGCGCGAATGTTGGTTTTATGCGGCTCTGCGCGGCATGTCATCGAGCGAATGTCCTCTTTGGCACGGACTTTGCTTATAAAACAAACGGTTTTTGCATTTTGAAGGAGAAACAAATGCGACCAATTACTACGTTGTTGGCCATGGCCGCTGTGTTGGCGACCGCAGGCCTGTCACTGGCGGATTCGTCCACCACCACAACCCCCGTGCCGGCAGCG
>JAJYGE010000090.1 GCA_021785155.1 Planctomycetota bacterium | reverse complement strand
AAACAGGGCGCTGTGGAAAAGTCGGGGCCGGCGGATGGAACGGGTTTAGTGGCTGGTGATCCATGGTTGGAACCATATACCAGTCAACTGCGGCAGCGCTGGCGGCATTATCAGAAAATGCGGGAGGGTATTGAAAAGGCCGGCGGATTGCTCGGGGCGGTAAGTCAGGGCCATGATTATTTTGGTTTTAATCGCGGTGAAAATTCAGGGCGTACGGGAATCTGGTATCGGGAATGGGCACCGGCGGCGGCGCAACTGCACTTAATCGGGGATTTCAATTTCTGGAACCGGTCCAGTCATCCCATGGCCCGCGATCACTACGGCGTATGGGTGATTTTTCTACCGGATTCAGCTTCCGGGGAATCCGCAATCAGGCACGGCAGCAAAGTAAAGGTACAGGTGGATTCCGCGGCGGGGCGGATGGACCGCATTCCGGCCTATATCCGGCGCGTGGTGCAGGTGGAAAACTCCGTTGATTATGTGGGACAATACTGGAATCCGTCCCAGCGATATTGTTTCAAGCATTCTTACGCGCCGGAAAAAGTGGGCGGCTTGCGGATTTATGAAGCCCATGTCGGCATGGCGCAGGAAGAGCCCAGAGTGGGAACCTTCGAGGAATTCACGGGCAATGTGTTGCCGCGCATTCGTGATCTGGGGTATAACGCTGTCCAACTCATGGCCATCATGGAGCATCCCTATTATGGTTCGTTCGGTTATCACGTCAGTAATTTATTTGCGGTTTCTTCCCGCTTCGGCACGCCGGAGAATCTTAAGCACTTAATTGATACCGCGCATGGTATGGGCATCGCAGTGCTTTTGGATGTTGTACATAGTCACGCGATAAAAAATCTCAATGAAGGCTTGAACCGCTTTGACGGTTCGGAGTTTCAATATTTTCATGCCGGGGTTCGCGGGCAGCACATCGCCTGGGACTCGTTATGTTTCAATTACAGTGTCCTGGAGGTGCAGCGGCTTTTACTAAGCAATCTGCGGTATTGGGTGGAGGAATTTCACTTTGATGGATTCCGATTTGATGGCGTGACCAGCATGTTGTATCTGGATCATGGCCTGGGCGCGAAGTTTACCAGTTACGACAGCTACTTTGGCCCCAACATTGACGATGATGCGTTGGCGTATCTGCAATTGGCCAACGAGCTGGTGCATCAATTGCGGCCACAAACCATCACCATTGCCGAAGATGTTTCCGGCATGCCCGGCATGGCCCGGCCGGTGGAAGAAGGAGGGATTGGTTTTGATTATCGTCTGGCGATGGGGGTTCCGGATTATTGGATTAAATTGCTCAAGGAACAGCGCGATGAAGATTGGAATCTGGGCGCGCTATATCACACGCTGATGAACCGCCGACATAACGAAAAGCATGTCGGCTATGCGGAAAGTCATGATCAGGCGCTGGTGGGGGATAAGACTTTGGCGTTCTGGCTTATGGATAAGCAGATGTATTGGAATATGAGCAAATTTCAGCCGCACCCGGTTATTGATCGAGGTTTGGCGTTGCACAAAATGATCCGTCTGCTGACGTTTGCGCTGGCGGGCGAGGCGTATCTGAATTTTATGGGCAATGAATTCGGCCACCCGGAATGGGTTGATTTCCCGCGGCCCGGCAACAATTATTCCTACCAGCACGCCCGTCGGCTCTGGTCGCTTTCCGACCGCGATGATCTGCATTACATGGGATTGAAAATATTTGACCGGGCCATGCAATCACTGGATCAACAGCGTGCGGTTCTGGAGGACCCGTTTATTGAACAGCTTATGGTGCATGAAGACACCCGGCAGTTGGCGTTTCGGCGGGGGCCGCTGGTATTTGTGTTTAACTTTCATCCCACCGAATCGTACACGGGCCTTCGTTTGCCGGTGCCTGATGCGTGTGATTATCGCTTGATATTAGATACGGACAGCCCGGTGTTTGACGGTTTTGGCCGGGTCGCCGGTGATGTGGTATATCCCAGGCAGGATGTCCCGATGTACGGGCGCAATCAGAGTGTGCAAATTTATCTGCCGTGCCGCACGGCGCAGGTGCTGGCCCCGGTGCCGGTGTAGGTGATTGAAAGTCGCCCCGCGGTGGCCGGGGGGCAATCACAGCCCAATGCGGCCACCGCAATAAATCCGGGCCGGGGTCCGGGGTGCGAGTTTTCAGGAAGAACCCTTCTCTAAGCGCCGGCATTTATGCCGCTGATTTCGCTATTCGCCCGGAAAAATTGCCACCCCCCCAATGCGGCCACGGGAGGATGGATTGTTTCCGCCACCCCAGAAAGACTATAATCTAAATGAGCGTTTGCAGGGATCTTGGTTCTCGGTGAGGTTTTGAAATCCATGGAAGAAGTTGGCGCGTTTGATCTTCATGCGGCGTTTTTACGCCGGGCACAGCAGGATATCAAATCATTTCTGGAGGCTTTTGCCACGCGGATGGAGCAATCGCTTCCGGGGCAGGTGGAGGTTCACCGTAAGAAGGATTCGCTGTTTGCCAAAACGCAGCATGTCGTGGGAATTACCATTCATCTGGGTTCCAACCGCTTCGTGCTTGACAACGCCGGCAACGGCCTGCATTTAAGCCGGTGCAATGAGGTGCGCGGCATTGTATTGAAAAATGAGGATATGCAATTGCCCCAATGGCTGGCAAGTTTGAATAAAGAACTCGGTGCGATGTCCGCGAATATGGACGGCACGCAGGGCCTGCTGCATGATTTTTTGATGAACTGATGTGGCTGAAAAGTGTGGATGACGGCAAACATTACGTTCGGAATAGTGACTTTGCACAACAGGTTCGATAGAGCAGGGTGGTCATTGCGGGGGTATTATTTTTCGCTTGTTCGCACATTTTCGGATATAACACGTATTGGAGCATGGAGCTGTGGCGGGTCTGAATAGGCCGAAAATTAAAATAGCTCCGGTTCAAGAGGATTTGCCATGTCATTTCTGGGACGCGCATTGGGACTCAATCAGGATCCGGATCGGCAGCGGCATCAGGCACAGCAGCAGGCGCGTGATCAGGCGTGGGAAACGGCGTTAACCAATCAAACCCTGCCGGATTTTGTCAAACAACGCCTGGCGGATACAAAATCGGGCAAATTGCCATGGGTTTCCACCGGGTCGGTCGGGGCCTTGCTGGCACAAAGATCCCATGGTATCCATCCTTTGGGGATGGTATCGGGCAATTGCTGGTATCACTATGGTTATTCCTGGACACGCGGACATTATGATGGCTGGCATACGGCAATAGACCGCATGCAACATGAGGCGGCGTTAATGGGAGCCAATGCGGTGGTGGACGTGCAGATGAGCGCCACGCGCATGGAAGGCACGGGCGAAGATCAGATGGATTATGCGGTGTTGGGTACCGCCGTGCGCATTGCGGGATTGGCGACACCGCGTGTGCCGGTGATTGCGACAGTTTCCGCCCTGGAATTCGCCCGATTGATGGAATCGGGAATTCTTCCGGTGGGTTTGGCGATTGGCGCGCACTATAACTGGCATTACTCGTATGCAAATGCGTCGGGGCAAGGTTCATGGTGGAACCAGGAATTGCGGGAGTTGTCCGATTTTATGACTGATATTCGTCGTGCCGCATTAAGTCAACTGGCCACCGATGCGGCGCGGCTGGGTACAGGCGTATTGGCACGCGTGCAATTTTCTGAATTGGTGCGTGGGGAATCGGGAGAACAAGATCCCCGGCAGCGGTTTCTGGGGCGGCATATCGCGTTTGGCACGGCGGTGCTCCATGAGCCGGGGCGGCATGTCTCTCTGGGATTGCGGCCAGTGTTCAGTGTCAGTGATGGAAAAATGACTCCGGTTATGCCTACCGAAAAGGAGATTATCTAAATGGCGGACGAAACAAGCAACCAACCTAATCCGGCTCTGGCCGGGCTTCCCAAACACGCATTGGAGCGGTTACAGGGTCTGCGTGAAGCCGGGCAGAGCGGCGGCATATTTACCTCCGATCTATCGGTGAATGAATTTCTGATGGTGCGCGAAGCGGGCTTCGAACCACTGGGCCTGGTGGTCGGTTCGTGCATTTATCATGTCGGAATTCAATATGGTTCGTGGGGACAGAATCAGGAATTAAATGTGATCTCGCAGGCCATGTATCAGGCACGCGAACTGGCCATGACCCGCATGGAGCAGGAGGCCTTAACGCTCATGGCTGATGGTGTGGTGGGCGTGCGGCTGGAAGTGAAACGACTGGGCTGGGACAGCGATATTTTAGAGTTCATGGCCATTGGCACCGCCATCGCCCACAGCGCGGGGCATCCGGGATTCAAGGGCCCCAAAGGCATGCCGTTTACATCCGATCTTTCCGGGCAGGATTTCTGGATGCTTTTACGTGCCGGTCATCGACCTCTGGCGATGGTGATGGGATCATGTGTGTATCATGTGGCGCATCAGGGTGTGTTAAAGTCCATGGGCAACGTCGGGCGGAATGTGGAAATTACGCAATTTACCCAGGCCATGTATGACGCCCGTGAACTGGCCATGGAACGCATGCAGAATGAGGCCAAAGAGGCCGTCGCCGATGGCGTGGTCGGGGTACAGTTGCATGAAGGCTCGCATAACTGGCAGCCCCATGTGATCGAATTTTTCGCCGTTGGCACGGCGGTGAAACCCATTGAAGATAAATCCCTGATTCCGGAACCCGCGTCGCCGCAGATTGTCATACCCGTCAATGATTAAATGTGTCGGATTCATACGTTTAAGGAGTTTTCATTATGAGCAGCATGTTCCATCGGGCGGCTCAAATTGTTGAAGCCAAAGTAAACAAGTTTCTTAACGCCTCTGAAAATCCTGATGAAGCGCTGGACCTTTCCTATGAGAAAATGTTAAATATTCTTCAGGAAACCAAGCGTCATCTTGCGGATGTGGTTACAGAGCAGAAGACTCTGGAAAGACAGATGCTGGCGGCACAAAGTGATTCGCACCGGGCGGAAAATGATGCCCGCATGGCGCTGCAGGCGGGCCGCGAAGATTTAGCCAAGGCCGCACTGACGGAAAAACAGGCGGCGGATCAGAAGGCGGCGTCACTTAAAGACGCCAGTGAGCATGTTGCCGCGCAATCCCAGAAACTCATTACCTATGAACGGCAGTTGGAAGATCGCATTGATCAATTCCGCACGCAAAAAGAGGTTATGAAGAGTCAATATGACGCGGCGCAGGCCGAGGTAAAGGTAAGCTCGAGCATGTCCGGAATTGGCAGCGAATTGGGCAACGTGGGCGAGACGCTGCAGCGGGCCAAAGATAAAACCAGTCAGATGCAGTCACGCGCGGACGCCATGGAATCGCTCACTGACTCCGGCGCTCTGGACGACGGTGTTGATGGCCGCACGAAGACCGACCGTGATCTTGACGCCTTGCGGGCGAGTTCCGGCGTGGATACGGACCTGGCGCGGCTGAAGGCTGAAATTGGTCAAAATAAGCAATTGCCTTCCGGATAAGATTCATTTTATATGCGCCGTGGTTTATAATATGGACACTGCTGGTAGGAAAGGTGGTGTCTATGGCGAATAACAGATGGTTCAAAACGGTTGGGCTTGGGGTTGGGACGCTGGCTGTTTTATTTCTGGCGTGCTCGGGGCAAACCCTTTGGGCGCAGAATTATCCAGCCTACCAGGGTTA
>JAJYGE010000229.1 GCA_021785155.1 Planctomycetota bacterium | reverse complement strand
GTTGGTGGTTTCAAAAATATATTGTCCAAGACCGCCTTTAAAGAGACTTTCGCGCGCCATGAAATGAATCTGTCTGTGAAGTGCAATGCCGATCATCCACGGATCCAACATGCTTTGATGATTGGTTACCAGCAGGGCCGCTCCTTTAGCCGGTACATTTTCCCGCCCGGCTACCCGCACATGAAAGCACAGCACGCTGAAAAATTGTAAAAAGACTTTGCCAAGTGTCCATAAAAATACCTGCAACCAGCCGCTGCCCTCGCCCCGATAAACATACTCCACACGCTTTTGGCCAACGGAATGCTGTGGGGAAGCCTCAGAACCTTGCGGCTGGAGCGTGGCCGGAGATGCGTCCGGTATGGGCAGTGAAACTGGCGGGGGAGTATTATCCATTGCTCTTGCTTCCTATGATTTTTACCATCGCGTCAACAACCTGCGGCAGCGTCATGGCGGTGGTATCTAATACGATTGCATCCTGGGCCAATAACAGCGCACCGACGCCACGGCTTTTATCCCGTTGATCCCGGGCTTGCATGTCGGCCAATAATGCCTGCGGATCCGTGGCGATTCCTTTGCGAGTGAGTTCCGCTAAGCGTCTGCGCGCCCGCTCTTTTATATCCGCATCGAGATAAAATTTGAAATCCGCATCGGGAAATACCAGCGTTCCCTGATCGCGGCCTTCGGTGACCAGCGAACCGGCCTGGGCGGCAATCTGCCGTTGCTGTCGCACCAACTCGGAACGCACGACCTTGTTATCAGCAGCGATATACACAATTGCGGTAACTTCTGGCTTGCGAATGTCGCTGGAAACATCGCGTTTATCCAATAGAACTTTAGCCGGATGAGTATTCCAGTCAAAATTCAGATCTATGGCGATGGCCAGTTGGCCAATGCGTTGCTGATCCGGATTTTCCGCAGAAATTCCGTCTTGCAGCGCTTTGAGTGCCACCGCCCGGTACATGGCACCGGTATCAAGATGCGGAACGTGCAAGCGTTGGGCCAGTTGCTCCGCAGTTGCGGATTTTCCCGATCCTGCCGGCCCATCAATGGTGATAATCAATTGTGCCATCTCCTGTATTAACACCCCGGATATACCGGCCGATTCTTCCTGTTACATTACGCCGGTGCGGTAATGGATATGATACCATCACCGCAAAAGCGGCAATTCAATTAGCTTCAGCCTATCCGCGAGCGGACTTTGCGGCAATCGGCGAACATCGAGAGCGCATTGTTTGTGCCTTCCAAGAAAAACGCCAAAAAATCTTGCAACTCGACCCAATCGGGTTTATAGTCTAAATCTGTAGTGCGAGAGAGACCAGTCCTGTTAAGTTTCTTCGCGCTAATTTGGATTTTACTTTGCCTTCTCTCCCCTCCGGTAGGCGAGCCTCCCTATGGCGCTCGCCTACTTTTTTTATCGGCCTGATTGGCAAAAGCATTTGCCTTTTAATTCCTTTTGAATGGCTGGCACGATGGGGGAGTATCGTGATTTTAAGGTTTGGGCGTTGAAATCGCCCAAATAAGCTCTGCCATTATTTCCCCCGTATGGCGTTTAATCCGGAGTTAAACAGCTTAATTGCCGCCTGGGAATTACCATGAGTATTCTGATATTCGGCACTATTAAAAAGCATGCAGGCTTGACTGAAAGAGAATAGGTCATTGTGGTAAATGGCATTGGCTGGTTGCGGTGAATAGGCCTGAAGCCAGCCGGTAGACCATGCGGTTAGTGGAGCATTGAGTTCCGGCAGCAATGTTTGACAGGCGTCAGCGAGAGTTGTGATTGGGGCGGCTACCGCCGAGAAGCCTGCCCAGGCTTCCGATGACATTGGTTTACGGCTGGTTGCGAGATGAAATTCAAAGGACATCGTCTGTTCAAATTGATTAAGGAGTGTTTTTTGCGCCGGCAGGTTGATGTGCCATGCGGCCCATTGGTTCAATCTAAGCATAGGGTTGTGTTTTTTCAGTAGATAGGCCAACTCGGAGCTGGTTTTAAAAATCAAACGCTGGCGATTAAGCCGCCGCACCAGTGCTTCGGAAGCCAATTGCGGATGCGCCAGTGCGTTGACAAGATCGCGCTGCGTTTGAAGGAATACTGTGACAAAGCGTTGATAACGGCCCCCGGAGAGGCGAACGAGTAATTTGTGCGGCCCTTGTGCCGCCATTTCGCGATGAGTCGCGGCAAGTATCTCCAGCACCTGATTGAATCGGTCAAAACTTTTTGCCGCATTACCGGTCTCATACGGATGCATGCCTATATGACGCGCCCAGCGGTGCATATTGCGTTTTATGCCATCGGCAGGTTCCGGGTGATAGAGCAGTGCCTGTTGCGCTGAGGAACGCATGGCGACAAGTCGGTTTATATTCTGCGAAAGCTCGGTAACACGGTGGATATACGTTTGAATCGCACCGCGGCTAACGCCATGTTTCAGCGCCTTTATCAACCCTTGAAGGTCTTTATTTCCATCATCGGTAATTTGTCGCCACGCAAGGTTCGTGTAAGCTGCATGATCGTGTTGCAGGATCTGGGCCAACACACTTTGTCTTATCAGGAGTTGATCCAACGCTTGAAGATCATCGGTATAACGAGATGTGTTATTGTCTATCTGTAATTGCATTATCGTGTTATGTACACACTGGCTGACAACACTTTGTGCCTTTACGGGCAGCGGGGCGGTCTGAAGCAGCTCCAGAGAACCAACCACGGTGCTGATAAATTCGAGTTTACGCGCGGCGCTGGAACGTGTGCGCGGATCCTTGAAAAACAACAATCCCAGCATCAGGCGATGACTAAATTGTGATCGGGCATGCGGTGATAATACCTTGCCTTGCTGCAGATGTTCCGCAAGGTTCACACAGCGAAGAATAACCTGATAATACATGAGGCTTTGTCGGCGTGTGCCGGAGTTTTTTATTCCATGCTGAAGTTCCTGAAGTATCGACCGCACAACAGAACGCATTTCCGGTGAAATAGTGGCATGCCGCAAAGCATGAATTTCCGCGCCAATATCCGGTAACGCCGTTGCGGATTCACGGCCACGCCATTGTGTTTGGGATGCAGGCGGCACAGGCCAGACCATCGGAGCTGACGCACCTGTAAATTCCATTTGCGCCATCGGAGCCAATGGTTTAAGCAATTTATGAAGATAATTATTAAGTGTACCAACGGAGGTTATGGCCATATTCACATGAACACTGGCTCGGTAGAAATCTCGGCAACCCTGAACGATAGCGGCGTAATTCGCATTGGCGGGTGAAAGCAGTACCACAGCTTGTTGGTCAAAATCGGATAGTCCGGCATAAAGCTGATCGGCTTTAAGAACGATCATTGAACGCAAATTTCGATTTTTACATTGAATTGCTGATTGATAAAGATGCCGAATCACCAGTCGATAGGTTTCCTCCACTTCAGCGGGGGATGTGGCACTGCCAGTTCCCATTGGAATGTTAAGCAGCAGATTTCCAACCTGATTATCAAGCCGCTGTACTTGAAACTGCAGGCGACTCGCAGGCTGGCCGGATACAAATGTCAGTTTTTGGGCCGATATCGCCGGCGCGAAAGTAAGCAGTACGGCGCTGATAATTATATATAAATAAATACCAGCCAATCGGAGGCATCCCGTACGCTTACTAAACATTACGTTCTCCTTGGACTTTCTGATAAACGTCCATCAGTCGATCAACCATCCCATCGGCATCAAATCTTGTCGCGGCCAGCGATTTTCCATTCATACCCATCGCGCGGCGTAAAGTCGCATTTTCGGCCAATTGAAGGATTGTGGATTGCAACTCGGGTAAATTTCCAGGTTCCACTAGAATTCCTGTCTGTCCGCTGATACATACTTCGTTCGCTCCGTCGCAGTTATATACAATCGCCGGAACCGCTTCCAGGAGTCCCTGCGCCACCGCGCGCGGCAAGCCTTCGCGATAACTGGGATGCACCATCATATCCATCGCGGGAATTAATTCCGGAACTTCTCCGGGGGGCACCAGGCCGGTTAGAATAAAACGATTCTGCCACCCGGCACTTTGTATCTTGGCCATGATCCGCGGATGAAATACGCCATCACCAATCCAGAGAAACATTAAACGTGGCTGCGCTTTGAACAAATCCGCGGCGATAGACAGCAGGTCGTCATGCCCTTTAAGTGGCTGTAATCGGGCGATCGTTCCCATGACAATGCGGTCCGGCGCAATTCCAAGTTTACGGCGAGCCACATCGCCACGATCAGCACAGGATAAAAACGGTTGAATATCCATGCCACTGTACACCGTCACAAATTGTTCCGGCTTTCCAACGCCGCACGCCAGTGCTTGGCGAGTCATGGCGTCGGCAACACAGACGACTTTATGGCACCGTCGGGCAGCGAAACGCTCAAGTGCAATCCATGCGGCATTCGTGAATTTGGATTGATACGGGTGAAAAGGCAGTCCATGAATGGTATGTACCACAACTGGAACTTTGCAATTCCATGCCGCAAGGCGGCCGAGAATGCCAGCCTTGCTGGAATGGGTGTGGACAATTTCTGGCCGCAGTTGATTGCACAGCCGCTTGAGTTTTCGGTAGGCCTGCGCATCAATGATCGGATGCGGGCTGCGAATCAGGCTTTTTTCCACAATGAGCCGATAGCCACCATCGCCTGCTCTTGCCATCAGCGAGCCTTCCGGTCCGCTGCTTGGGCCGGTTATCAGCGTTACATCGTGTCCAAGGCGGTGCTGGCCTTCGCACGTCAGGATGGTGTTCTCCTGTGCGCCGCCAACAATCAAACGTGTGATGACGTGTACAATTTTCAATGTGGTATCGTCCATGATGGCAATGGGCTGTTTTTAATAGTCCGACACATTAAAAGCGAATCCATTGCAGACATAATCCAGTCGCTGGAGCGCATGGGCCAACTCCTCCGCGATCACCCGACGCCAAGAGTTCCGATATGCGGTTCGCGGCACCTTGGCCGCGGCCAATTTCGAGCACCGTACCCACCATGGTACGCACCATGTGATACAGGAACCCGCTGCCTTCCACAGCAAATATGATTATCGGTCCACGACGATGGATACTACAATTAAAAATCTCCCGCACCGTCGTTTGTCGATCATCTTTTCTCCCGCGAAAGGCGATAAAGTCGTGCTTGCCTTCATACAGTTTACACGCTTCCTGCATCACGGGCATTTCCAGGCGGCGCCAATGATGATAGACATAGTGGCGATAGAAAACCGGGCGATCTCTATCCGCCCAGATTAAATAGCGGTAACGCTTACTTTTGGCGCTGCGGATGTTAAAGCCATCGTCCGCCGGCTCAATGTTTCGAATCAGAATGTCGGCAGGTAATCGACTGTTGATTGCCAAGCGAAGACGTTCCGCGTCCAGATGCGTGTTGACGGTCATCTCGGCGACTTGTCCCTGGGCGTGTACGCCGGTATCTGTGCGTGAAGAGCCTATAACCGTGACCGGATGATTAACAATGTAGCCGACAGCCCTTTCAATCGTGCGCTGCACCGTCACGACAGGTTCTATCTGCCTCTGCCAGCCACAATAAGCTGTGCCGTCGTATGCGACAAGGAGTTTATATCGGCCTTCCGGCATTTGATAACATCCAACAGGGTTTACTGGCGGTACTGCGGCACCGTTGTGGTTGTGCTGACATTGC
>JAJYGE010000487.1 GCA_021785155.1 Planctomycetota bacterium | reverse complement strand
CTGGCCCGTCAGACGCGTGTCGCGATTTATCAGAACATCGGATATGCTTTATTCTTCGCAATCTTCGCGCTGGTGGCCGCGGCCTTCGGTCTGTTTGGCCCGGTGGTTGCGGCACTGATTCACATGCTGGCGGTGGTTGTCATAGCGGTGAATTCAGTACGATTGGCCGGTGATGTCGGTGTGAATCGCAAGCCATTGCCAATTGGAGTTCGAAGGAAAGCGGCCCCGGAGGAAATAGCCGCACCGGTGTTGTCCAGGGCATGAGTGTCTTGTTTTACCATGATCACTTTCTTCGGGAAGTTACCGGCTTGCGGGAAAGCGCCGCAATCTGTAAGGGTATCAGCGGCTTGTAAGGAATTTCAGGCGTGAAGCGATCAATCACGGTAGCATTTTGGGTTTTGATAGGGTTGCTGACTATTACAGCGGCCTTGGCGATTGCCACATTCAAGTATGGCGCGGTCTGTTTCTGGGCGGCGATGTTCGCGGCTCTGGGGCAGAGCGTTCTGGCGTTTCTGGCGTGGTGGGGATTGCGACTGGCGCGGCAGCAGGCGGCGTTGGTGGATGAAGCTGAGGCCGAAGCAAATGTGAAATTTACTCCCCTGGCACCGCTCGGCGCCTTTCACATGAGCTATTCAGATGAAACCGGCAGTGCCGCAACGGCGGCCCCGGCACCGGTAGCCCCGGAAGATATTACAACGCTGGACACCGGCTTTCAGCGCGTGATTGTGGGTTTAACGTCTTTGGGATTTCTGGTTCTGGCGGCCATCATCGGGTTCCTGGTGTATCGCGATTTTGCGGCTGTTTCACCGGGGCATCCGATTGTCATTTCGCCAGTGCCTATTGACCCCGGCGCCGTTGTGGCGGCGGGCACCGCATTATTGATCTATATTCTATTAATTCCCTTTTCCCGCCCCCGGCCTGAAACCGAAGGGCTGGTCGATGCCTCGAACAGCATTGTGATTCTGGGTATTCCCGGAGCGGTCGTGCTGCTGGCGGCGGTCATTGCGGTGTGGGCTAAAGTGGATTATGCCAGTCAGGCTGCGGCGATGTTTATCGGCGCGGTGCTGGTATTACAGGCCTTTGAACTGGGAATTAATTCCATACGCAGTCATGGCGGAATTGTGGAATTGGACCAGGCGGGCGTGGACCTGCAGCAGTTGCCGCTGGTACCGATGCTTTCCAGCGGATGGATTGTCGGAATCAAGGTGTTGGTATCCGAAAGTATCGGCATGGCCAGCAGCGGCACGACGGTCGTGGGGATTTTCTCGCGGCTGATTCCACGTATTGTTATCGCGGGTTTTCTGTTTGTGGTGTTACTAAGCACCATGCACGTTGTGCCAACCGGTGATGTTGGCATACTCCAGCATCTGGGCGTTACAACCCAAGCTGATCTGGCAAATCCATTGCAGCCCGGGTTGCATATTCTGTGGCCCTGGCCAATAGATAAATTGCAATATGAACCAACCGATAAGGTTAATCTCGTGGTGGTGGGTTCGGAAGAGCGGGATAAGAATCTTCTGGGCAATAATGCGTTCTCCTTCTGGAGCCAGCATATTTCCATTCCAGATCAGGAGTTTTTAACCGGGGATGTCAATCCGGATGGCAGCCCGGCGTCGCAGTTGCTCGACGGCTTTGTGGCGGCGTGGTGGCGGGTAAAAAATCCAGGCGAATTTTTTGATAATGTATCAACCAGCAATATTATTGAAGTCGGCGGCCTCACGGGCGCCGGGTCCACGTTGCATCTGCGACGGATGGATTCGGCCCTGGTGCATCAGGTGCTTTTGTATGCCGTCACGCGGGTGTTTGCACAAAATACCCTCAAGGGCATTATGGAATCCGACGTTGGGCCGGTATCAGAAAATATCAAGCAGGTCATGCAGAACATACTGGATCAAATGAAGACCGGAATTGTAATATTGAGCGTGGAAATAAAGGACATTCACCCGCCCAAGGGGCAGACACAAAATACTGCGCAAGGGCGAATATTAGGCCCCGCGGAAGCATTTGAAAATGTTGTCGCTTCGCGCGAAATTCAACAGCAATTGGTTGATGCCGCGGAGACGGAGGCGTATGCTGAAGTGGCTCAGGCGCAGGGTTATGCCAAGGGTAAATTACTGGCGGCCGATGGTTACGCAACCAAAGTTGTCAATATTGAACAGGGGCGAGCCAAAGCGTTGACGGTGCAATCCGAAGCTTTTTCCAAAGCGGCCCCGGCGGCGATGTCATGGGCGTTTTATCAGGCATTGGGCAAGATGTTTGGTAAGGTCAACAAAGTGGTTCTCGGGCCGGATGTGACTCCGCCGGAGATATGGCAAATTGGGCGCAGGGAGGGGAGCATGAATATGGTGCCCCCTCCATCAGGGCCGCCGGGAGGCATGGGAACGGCAGGCGGACTAGGCGGGCCTAATTCGCCAGGAAGTGCCAGCGGGGCACCGCAGTAAGTTTGGTCAGGAAAGCACTGGCTTGGATAATCAGGGAATGTGAATAACGGAAACCCCTTAAGGAAGTATCATGCGTAAGTTAGCCATTGGAACCATCGTCGCAGTTGTGCTGGTTGTGCTGTTTTGTGAACTCTGCACCGTTGTGGCCAAGCCGTATCAGAAGATATTGCTGGATCGATTCGGTAAAATTGTTTCGCATCCGACGCGAATTTGCTACAACTGGTTTTTATGTTATCCGACCGATCGTGTCATTCGCCTGGACATGCGGCTGCATTTGTATCAAAGCGACAACCGGGAAGTCAGCACCAGCGCCGGCGAGCCTATCAGCATACGCACCTTTGCGCTCTGGAAAATAACCGATCCAGTACTTTATGTGGATCGGCTCCCGGGTGGTACGCCCGCCGTACAGCGGTATTTGGATAATAAAATTCAAAGTGCCGTTCTTAAGCAGATCGGACACTATACGCTCGATGAAATGTTCAACGTTGATGTCAAAAAATTAAAAATGCAGCAGGCGGAAGAAAACATACAGCAAAAAGTCAATTTAGGCATGCAATCACTGGGGATTGATGTGGTGAAAGTAGGCTTTGCCCGTATGACCTTTCCGCCCGATGTTGCGGCCCGGGTCTATCAGCGCATGACCGCGGAACGTAATAAAATTGCCAGTGAATATATTAATCAGGGCGAAAAGCAGGCCCAGATCACCATTGCGCAAGGGCGCGAACAAGCCACAGAAATTCGCAGTGCGGCCAGTAAGCAGGCGGCGATTATCCGTGGGCAGGCCGACGCCAGCGCGTACGCGATTTTGAATTCCGTACAGGAAACGCCGCAGGCTCGGCAGTTTTACCGCTTCTGGAAATCACTGCAGTTGTTCCAGAACTCCATGGGTAACACCACTTATTGGGTCCTTACGCCGAATAATCCCGTTACCGAGCCGCTGTTCACGCAGTTAAAAATGGTGGAAGCCCCGGCGGCTAAAACGCCGATCAAAGTGGACCCGCAGGCGGCAAAGTGAAGCCGAAATTTATCGGCAGCCAATGGTTTAACTAAAACAGGTTCTCAGGAAATATCCGATGACCCAGGTTGATGAACATAACGAATCTCATACGCATGACCATGATCATCCCCATGATCATGAACTGCCTATATTGCCCTCCGACGCACCCACAAGCCGGTGGCTATCCCCCCAATTTGTCCTGCTTTACTTTGTAGCAGGCGTGATGATTGTTTGGATACTCAGCGGATTTTATCAGGTGGGTGTGGGTGAAGTTGCGGTGGTGGAGCGGCTGGGACAATATGAAATGCTGCCCGGCGGGAAACACGCCCTGTTGATGGAAGCGGGATTGCATTATCATATTCCGTGGCCCATTGATACGGTCCATATTGTTCCACTTGAACGCGAACATCTGCTGGAAGTCAGTGATTTTCATTCTTCTCCGGCGGCCTACGCCGATCTGGAGAAGGCGTACCTGCGTCGCGGATATCCCAAACGGTTGTTGAATGCCATTTTTAATCCCTATCTGATTACCGGTGACAAAAATATTCTTCATGCGCGCGTGGCGGTGCAATATCAGATATCACACCCGCTGCAATACATTCTGGCCGTATATCAACCTCCCGGTGGGTTGCCCAATCAGGCGTGGAACAAAGTGATGAGCCTCCTGACCGATCGGGAACTTATTCATAAACTTGCTTATGCCACGGTTGATGAGGCGTTGTACAGTGGTAAAACCGAAGTGGAGCAGGAACTCTATGATCCCGTGAAGCCTGCGGCTGGTCTGCAGCGGCTGGTAGGCAAGCTCAATCTCGGTGCTCAGATAGAGAGAGTGGAATTGAAATACATTCATTGGCCCAGTGCGGTAAACCAGGCGTTTTCGGCTGTGCTTAATGCCCGGCAGCAGAAAAATCAGGATCATCAGGATGCCAAAAAACAATACAATCAGTTGGTGATTCTGGCCAATGCCCAAGCACAGACCATATTGAATCAAGCCCAGGCGAAGGCTGCCAGCACCGTCGATGAAGCCCAGGGCGAAGCTAACGCGTTCAGCCAGGTGTTCGCACAATATCAACAGAATCCGCGGGTTATTACGCTCAAGCTCTTAAATGATACGCTTAGCAGCGTGATGAATAATGTCGGGCGGGTGTTTTTCGTGCAGCCGCACCAGCAGATTATTCTGTCAATGCCGCCGCCGCCAAGAAAGGTTAATATTCAGTCAGCGCAGTAAGTTCGTGGAAACATGTACCCCTTCGTGGGGCTTATTCTGGAGTTATGGATGGTTGCGGACAGCCAGGCAATTCAAACAAGGCAGCTTTCAAAGGTATATCCGGGCTTTTTCAAAAGCCAGCAGGTACCGGCTCTCACGGATTTGAATCTGCGCGTGGATCAGGGGCAGATATTCGGCTTATTGGGGCCTAATGGCAGCGGCAAAACCACCACCATTAAATTGTTGCTGGGGCTGATCAATCCTACCTCCGGCGATGCTCTGGTCATGGGGCAGCCCGCGGGCGATCAGGAGACGCGGCGGCGCATCGGGTATCTTCCGGAAGAAAGTTATCTCTATCGCTTTCTCAACGCCCGACAAACATTGGATTTTTACGCCCGATTATTCAATATGAACCGTGCCCAGCGACGCCGGGCTGTGGATTATTATCTTGATTTCGTCGGGCTGGATCCCAGCGTGCGGGGACGGCGCATTGGTACCTATTCCAAAGGGCAGACCCGCCGCGTGGCCTTGGCGCAGGCGCTGCTGAACAATCCCGATTTAATCATTATGGATGAGCCGACATCGGGTTTGGATCCGGTGGGCATGCTGGAAATAAAAAACATGATCATGCGGCTTAAGGAGGCGGGGAAAACGGTTTTGCTTTCCAGCCACCAGTTGGCCGATGTTGAGGATGTCTGTGATCGGCTGGTGATTTTGTACCGTGGCCGCATTGAACTTGAAGGTGCCTTGCGCGATTTGCTGGAGAAAAAAGACGTTTTCCAGCTTTCCGCCCGCAATGTTTCCGACGCATTGCAGGCCAAACTTGCGGAAATTGCAGCGCAAGATGGTGCCACGGACGTTCACACGGGGCGAGCACGGGTGCGATTGGAAGATTTATTCAAAGAACTTGTGGCACGCAAGCGCAGCGGAGAAGCGCGATAAGCCGGTTGGCCTTGTTGGTGAATGACCACGGTAATCAGGAACGAATGTGTACATGTTTGG
>JAJYGE010000129.1 GCA_021785155.1 Planctomycetota bacterium | reverse complement strand
AAACGCCCCATCTGCGGCGTCGCATCGGCTCAATGGGTCTATGGACCCGGTTTTCGCCGCTGGCTCCTTGCCGCTGGGGCATTTGCGGCCAATCAATCCTAATATTTAGGCGTGACAGAGCACTAGGATTGCAATAGGAGGGATAATGCGCAACGGCGCTAAAAAGTTAAGGATTTGGCCCCGAGCGACCTGGCAGAATCTGTCACAGGCCCGTTGGTTCCCTCGTGCCCTGTTCCCGTCCACGGACATCCGGTCGAGCAGGCTGGGAAGCCCGCACCACAATGTGGGCCATCCCTCGAAACGCAAATTGCGACGCGATACGCCGTTGCCGAAACTCCTAATCGGTAGCGCCGTGGACGGTTACGTTCTTTGCCATAGCGGTGTATTGCCACCGGCATTGCTTACGATGGCCGACAGGAAAGTCCGCACCACAAAACAGGCTGCGGGATAAAGGGCCGCCCTTGAACAGTGGTCAATTTTGTTTCATGATCGGCGCTTTATGTTTTCATCAGGTTGGCTCCACCTATGATGAGCGTCGAAAGTAACAGCAGGGCCACGCCGCCGGCGATCATCAGGTGGGCCTTTTTACTGGTTCCCCGCCACTCGTGCCGAACCAGTCCCCACAGTGTCGCAAAAAGTATCACGCTGGCCATGTGCAGCGTCCAGCCGGAAAAAGCCAAAGCCGACGGCATGAATGTCTGTCCCGCAGTATAGAAAAAAAACTGCAGGTACCACATGCCGCCCGCAAGGGCGCAAAATATATAATTGTTGAATAATGGCACCTGTGCCGCGGCTGGCGGCTGGCCAACCGCTGATCCGCCAGACACAAATTGATCCCGTAAACGATCCGGTTCCGAACCGCCCGGTATCCGTGCCAGGGGCCTCTGGCGGCACGGGTCGGCGGCGACAGCGGTGGTGATATATTGGCGTGCGGAGTGATTTTTCAGATGCAGGATCATGCAGCCGATAACGTTGGTGGTGAACCCGCCCGCCAGTACGATCATCAAGGTGGGCAGACCATCCCATACGATCCGACTACCGTGTTGTCTTAGCAGCGCGGCGCTGGCCGTCGTAATGGGATTTTGTCCATGCGCCGCATTGAATCCCCGCAGTCCGGCATAGCCGAAGTTAAGACATGAACTCATGACGCCGGAAAACGTGGCGACTAAAAATCCCCTGCGGAAATCAAACTCCCGCACCACGGCCTGGCGTTGCTGTTCGGAGAGTTCCCGTTCCTTGGCGCGCCCGGCGGTGCCGCTTAAGCCAATGCCCGCCAAGCATACAAACACCCCCACCATCGTCACCCAGCCCCACGCGTGCGTGAAGAGTTCCAGTATTTGCCCGTCCAAACAGGGCGGAACCATCGTTCCGAAGGCCGCGGTGTAACTTAGCGCCACGGCCATCCCCAGACCGATTCCCAGGTAGCGCAGCGTCAGGCCGAAGGTCAGCGAACCCAATCCCCAGAGGACTCCGAAAAAGTAGGTCCAGAACAGGGTTTCGCCGCTAACGTCATGAAAAACGCGCATGAAATGCGGCACCAGCAGAAAGGTAAATATCAGCGGTGCGACGATCCAACTGAAAAATCCACCCACCAGCCAGTAGGTTTCCCACGACCATCGGCGCACGCGCGAAAAGGGCAGATAGAAACTCGCCGAGCCTAAGCCGCCGATCCATTGCAACGCGACCGCCAGATAAGCATTGGGCGATGATGTGACACTCAAAGATAACCTCCGGTCCGATGGTGATGATCGCATTTTATTGCGGCGGCGCGGCGACCAGGGTGGGCGTGTCGCTTCCCGGTGGGTGCATTTCAAGTTCACGTTTGCGCCACAGGTCCTTCATGCCGTAGTGATCCATCATTTTTTCCGTGGGCAAAAAAGGATCACCGGTCCGCTGGAGCCATTGATCAAGCATCGTCCGCAATCGCGTTTGAAGCGCTGCATGTCGATCGTCATTGACAAGATTTTGCAGTTGGAAAGGATCCGCCTGATTATCAAACAGCAGCCAGGGGCGACGTCCCACCGTTTCGGCGTACGTGTAACGGGCGGTACGCACGCCGCGCCATTCGGAAATATGCTGCATAACGGCTTCATCGTAACAGCCGTGGTTGGCAATAAAGACCGATTCATCATCGGCATGATGTACGGCGGCGGAAAGGTCGCGGCCCTCCCATTGCGACGGCACCTTCCAGCCCAGCCAGCCGGCCAATGTTGGGGCAATGTCCACCGTTCCCAACGGCATACTGCGGGTTTCACCGGCGGGAAGCCGGCCCGGATAGCGCGCGATAAACGGCACGAGAATGGATTCCTCGTAGGGGGTCTGCTTTTTCATCAGGCCATGCGACCAGAGCATATCGCCATGATCGGACGTAAATACCACCAGGGTGTTATCCGCCAGCCCCAGGTTATCCAGGGTATCCAATAGCCGTCCCAGTTCGTGATCCAGTGCGGTAATGGCGGCGTAGTAATCAGCGGTGACACGGCGACAGTCTAGGCCGTGTGCCAACGCATTGGTCGAATCGGGCCGCACATTGGGGCGTAACGCAAGTGTCTTAGGATCATATTGATGACGATAAGCGGCGGGAACCTGATCGTATGGATCGTGCGGCGGCCCCCACGACAGCGCCAGACAGAACGGCTTGGCCGCGCCGGCCTGCTGCTTTAGAAAGCTGATGGCCAGATCGGTCTGGACCGTCGGCTCATATCCGCCGGGCTCAATAACCGTTGAATCATCACGGTAATAGCGGGGATGAAAATAATCGTGCGAACAGTTATAGGCGGCCCAAAAATCCCAGCCAAAACGGCGCGGTCCCGGCGGTGTGAACTTATCACGGGGCATGCCGTCCAGATGCCATTTGCCGATATAGCCGGTGCGGCAACCCTGCGCACGGGCCACTGAACCGAGTGTCGGGCGGCCTTCCGGCAGCGGTATATCGTTGGCCATGACCGTGGTGGTGGTGGGATAACTGGCGGTAAGAAGAACCCCGCGGTTGGGGCCGCAGACCGGGGTGGTGGCAATGGCGTTGGTCAGGCGCAAGCTCTGCTCCGCCAGGCGGTCCATATTAGGCGTGCGGACCTGCGGGTTACCCGCACAGCGCATATCCATGCCGCGCATCTGATCGGCGAAAACAAACAACAGATTGGGGCCTTCGGACATGGTTCACCCTAAATAAAAGAACGGCACCGGAATGCGTTAAGTCGTGGCATCTGTGGTATGGTCATGGGTTTCCTTGCGCAGTTCGCTGATCCGATCCAGCAGTTGTTGCGCCAAAGCGTCATAGCCGGGTTTGCCATACAAGTTGTTGAGTTCTCCGGGATCCTCCCGCAGGTCATAAAGCTCAAACTGTTCGCGTAATTCCGGAAATTGCGGCATGGTGTGAAAATGAATAAGCTTGTAACGCTCCGTGCGAACGCCACGATGCGGACGTACGCCTTGCGCGTATGGATATTCATAATATTCATACAGCCAGTCCTTTCGCCAGTTGTCAGGGGACTTGCCTTGCAGCAACGGCACAAGACTTTTCCCCGGCCGAGACCCCGGCACAGCCGTGCCCGCCAATTCCAGAATAGTCGGCACAATATCAATATTAAGAGCCATTTGCTCACTGACGCTTCCTGCTTTCACCAGCCGGGGATAGCGGACCATCAGAGGCACCCGGATCGAAGGCTCATACATGAAGCGCTTGTCATACATGCGCCACTCACCAAGGAAAAAGCCATGGTCGGAACTGAGGATAATGGCCGTATCGTCCAGTGTACCGGTTTGCTCAAGCACATTGACCACGCGCCCGACATTGTAATCGTTATCCACGACCCCGGCGTAATGGTCTTTGACCACTTCCTCCAGCGTCCGAGGATCGTCGGTGCTAAGCACCGTGGTGCCGATTTTATTGTTGGCCAATGCGATGGCGCTATCGCGGGGTTTGCCGGGGTACGGAGGGTTCTTCAGGTCGTCATCGAAAGTCGATGGCTTGGGAATCTTGACGCCATTGTATAAATCCAGCAGTCGGCGGGGCCGGTAAAATGGTGCGTGCGGGGCATTAAACCAGACAAACGCACAGTAGGGCTTGTCATGCTTTTGCTCAATCCACTGCATGGCCCGGGCCGTTGTCAGATCATCGACGTAGCCGTCATATTCCCGGGGTTCGGACCATTTCCCCGCTATGCACTCCCGCAGAACGGGCTTGTTGTAATTATCGATCCAGCCTCTGAATCCGAAGTAATAATCCCAATACCGATCTTCAACATTCACATTGGCCCGGCCGAACATCGCCACTTCATAGCCGGCCTTGCGCAACATGTCGGAAAGCAGGGGAAAATTCGGCGGAATCACCTGCCCCGGAACATCCAGCTCGCCGGTGGTGCGGAAATTATCCACCACGCCGGTGGTATGCGAATAAAACCCGGTAAGGGTAATGGCGCGCGAAGGCGCGCACAGCGCATGGACGACAAAGGAATTGCGAAACGTCATACCCTCATGCGCAATGCGGTCCATGTTCGGCGTGCGGATAATCGGGTTGCCCATACAACTAAGTTCATCCCAACGCACGCCCTCCCCGAGGAAGAACACAAAGTTAGGCCGGTGCCGCGGTGGCCCGGAATCGGCGGCAACGCTTTCCAGCGGCGGCTGACTTAAGGTTAATGCACCCAGTGCGCCGACGCCGGCTTTAAGAAACGCGCGGCGCGATTCTGTTGTATCACGTTGGTTATCCATAGGTCACTATCCTTTATAAAATAATGTACCACCAATAGTCGCGTTGAGTATATATCGATCGCATTAATTTCCCGTAATTCTATAGATTCCCGGTTGGGTCAGGTTCAGATAACTGCGCGTATGACCACGCCGCACAGGTTTAACGGGGGAACCATTTACCGTGACCGAGCGGCCCACAACGCCGACCAACGCGTGTATCCCTTGCGGCAAGGTTAAGGTGATCGATTCAGCCGTGCTGGTTTTAACCACGCGCAAGGCGATATTCCCATGGGGCGTTGGAACACGCCCACGCACCCACGTCAGGCCGCCAAGATGTGGCGTGATGGTGGTTTGGCCGAATCCGCCGGACTTTGGTTGCACGCCCAAAACACATTCCGTCAGCCAGCTTGTCACGCCGGCCGACCAGCCATGGCAACGGCTCATGGCGTAACCGGCAAAATGCCGTTTCGGCCATAATGGATTGTACGTTTCCCAGAAGGTTGTAGCTCCTCGGGCCATCATACCTCCCCAATAATACCGTATGAAATTCAGTGCCTGCTGAGTGCGGCCGAGGCGACTGAGGGCGAAAATAACAAAATTATTGTAATACGGTGTGGCGATCTGCTTCCACGCAGGACACGTTGGCCCCAGAATCCGGGAGAAGATCGCGGCGCGCTGCGCTGTATCGGCCACACCGGAAATAACCGCCATGGCGTTGACCTGCCGCAGATTGGTATACGTGTGCGTTTGGGGATTGGCCAGGTATTTCCGCGCTGCCAGGGTGATTTTGCCGATCCCAGCGGGCATATTTGGCGGCATGGACCTTATTGCCCATCGCCTGAAGCAAAAACACCGCTCGCCGCACAGCCCAGCAGGTATACAAATCCGTCGCGGCCAGTGTCTGCGGCGTCGATCCGCCAAGCGTGCCGGGTGGGGCCAGATGATCAGCCCAATC
>JAJYGE010000224.1 GCA_021785155.1 Planctomycetota bacterium | reverse complement strand
TGCTCGCCGCAATGGGCAAAAAAGTGTCATTGATATGCCTTCCACCAATTCCCGAGCCGCTGCAATTTCTTCTTAATATGCTGCCGGAATCAATAATTCACTTTACGCCCGAAAAGACGGAGCAAATCTCCTGTGATGCTATTCTCGTGGTTGATACATCCGCCCGGCAGCAGCTTGAACCGGCAGCCGCTTTTCTGGAATCACACGCTTCCCATGTACTGATTCTGGACCATCATATATCCGGTGATTTATCGCACGCGCTGATCCACCGGGACACTTCCGCGGCGGCCTGTGTGGAAATTATCACAAATTTGAGCCAGGTACTGGGCGTTACATTAACGAAGCCAATGGCAACGGCTCTACTGGCCGGTCTGGTGGGCGATACGGGATGGTTTCGTTTTGACAGCGTTACGCCCCATACCCATGAAGTGGCTGCCACGCTGCTCGCTGCCGGGGCTGAGCCATCGGAATTATGGGGTCGGCTGATGCAGAGCGAAAAAAAATCAAAGTTAGTGCTCCTGAGTCGTGCCGTAGGGCGAATCGCTTTTTACGCGCAAGATCGTATTGCAGTCATGGAAATAACGCGTGCGGATATGGCCCAGACCAATGCCGAACCATGGGAAACAGAGGGTTTAATTGATATTCCGATGATGGTGGAAAGCGTGGTATCCTCGATTTTTCTAAGCGAAACGCCGGAGGGGAAAATTCGCGCCAGCTTGCGCAGTAAGCATACCGTGGATGTCAATGCGGTGTGCCACGAATTTGGTGGAGGCGGCCATGCAAGGGCCGCGGGTTGCCGCATTTCCGGCTCCCTGGAAGGGGCACGCGACGCCCTGGTCAAGGCGGTGGAGCGGAAACTTCCCGGTGCGGCGGGAATCTAAGATAGGCTGTAATCTGCGCGACGGTTTTCGGTCCAAAAGATGGCACATGCCGCAAATCAGCGGGACTGTGAAAAACAATATGCACGGTGCTGGATTGATGGGCCTTTCGCCATGCCAGCAACTTTTGCGCTCTCGCCGGACCAATCCCGGGTATGCGCACCAGCGAAGCCCAACTGGCGGTATTGGGATCAATGGCGGATTCGGTGAATCGAGCGGCTGCCGCCGGGGCAAATTGATTTTTTACGGGTCGATGGTCGATGCCATAGCCGATCCATAAAAGCAATATTCCAACCGCTATTGTGAGAGAAAATATCGCCGGCGACGCGGTCTTTGGCGCGGCGAGGGGATCCTTGGATGGGCTAGATTCGGGCATGATTGCTCCGCTACTTTTATCCACCGGTTGCCGGGGAACAAACCGGTAACTAACGGTTCCGTCTGGCGGGGCCAATGTGTATTGCGGTATCTGCTATCTGCTATCTGGTGTTATCCGCCGCCTTATTGGCCACCGAATTGGTACCTAAGCCCCCGCAACACCGGTGGCCGGGGCTTTCTGCGTATTCTGCCGCACGGCCATAACTGCCCGGCGCATCGCCAGCCAAGTTTGCATGGAGGGCTTGGGCATTAGATTCGCGGTAAGCAGGCCGCATGCGGGCATATCTGCTGCGTCGGTGTCCAAGATGTCGCACCATGTCATCGCTTCCACGAAAGGTTTGGAGAGCACGATGTTGGTCAATGCCTCAAGCCATTTGCTTTGGAGTTGATCGTTCCATGGCTTTCGCCACAATCCGGCACCGGCATTCTTGTCCATTTGGATACTGGGCACTCCCATGCGGCTGATTACCACTGGTTTGCCTAATGCCGCGAAACGATCGAGCATGGCACTGGCTTGAAATAGATCACGCTGCCACTGGCCTTCACGCGGAATACCAAAGCAAAGTTGCACCCCGAAAATATCGAATGGGATCGCGCTTTGTACCGCCATTTCAGCATAGATCATCGGGGGAATGCTGCGCTGGTTTTTAGCATAGTATTCACCCCATGGCTGCGTAATTTCAATCATCGTGCGGGCATTGGGCATCAACTTTTTAACCAGCGTTATCGCCATGCGGGTGAGATCCATGAGCTGATCAAACGTGAAGGAAAAGTGTGAATTTACGTGCAGCCCGCTTAAAACATTCCAGAGCACCACACTGGGGCCGTAGCGTTGCACCACGCGCTCAATATGTTCATACAATAGGCCGCGCACGGTTTCGTAATCATGCTCCCAGATATAAAGCCAATCCGGAATGGCGGACTCGGAAAAATGTACCAGCGGCCCGGCCGCAATGGGCAGTTTGGTTTGCCGCAGGTATTCCACCCAGCTATCCATGGGAACAGAATTAAATGTCTGCTCCTGTGGCTCCATGAATTTCCAGGTCATCGGTAGATAAATGAATTCCGCGGCAGCCGCAAGTTTCCGGCGGTACGCGTCATCCGATCTTTCCGGTACCGCGAAACAGCCAAATACATTCTTGGGAAAGGCCCGCGTGCTGATGCGGCGCTGCAAGAGTAGTTCCGCATGAACAATGGATGTTTGTTCCGAAGCGGGAACCGCAATGGCCAGACATTTATCGGCAAACTTGGCCGCCAGGGGCGGATTTTCCAGGTTTTCCATAGCTTCAATGAGCAAATCCCGGGCTTCATTAAATTTCTGGTTGACCGCTTGTGCTTCTGGAATATCTAACAGTCCCCAATCTTCGCGTTTTTGTAACAGCCGCATCATCCGGTTACGGGCTAATTCCACGTTCAGCACGTAGGGCCGGCTGCGTTCTGGTAAACGCACTGTTTCCAGCATAATTGTGCCGAAATTGCGAACCTCCCACATCAACGTCAGTGCCGCCGGTCCGGCCGGGCGTTTGCGGCATCGGACCTCACCCTCCATATAAGCTAATTCTCCGCGGATCGGAACGCTGTCGGAACCGACCAGGTAAGCAGCGCTTAAATCCAGCTCCGTAGGGACTTGACCGTCGCGGAACACCTGAAAACGTAGCATGAACTTCTCACTTACCTAAATCGGAATACATTAAACTGATTTATTCAGCACCCAGGCTCTAACACGCCACAGCCACATAGCGTTTTATAGCCTAGCGCTTGCAATTGCGTCAAACGATCATCTCTGCGGTCGGCGTGGTTCACTGGCCTCAATTTCATGCAAATACTCCAACGTGCGCTCCAATTGGCCTTTTAAATGGCGCACCCGAAGAAGACTTTTAACGCGTGTCAATAATTCGAGTTTGTTGACGGGTTTGGTAAGAAAATCGTCGGTACCGCTTTCCACTCCGCGCTCTATATCCCCCAACTCGTTAAGCGCCGTAATCATGAGGATCGGGATGTCCCGGTAACGGGCATCGGATTTGAGTTTGCGGCACACCTCAAATCCGCTCATGCGCGGCATCATGACGTCCAGAATTATCAAATCAGGCATGACTTTGGGAACCTTCGACAGCGCCTCCAGTCCATCTACCGCCACTTCCGTGGTGCAATCCATGGATTCCAGATAGGCCTGAATCAGTTCCACATTGGGCGGATTGTCATCCACCACCAGTATGGTGCTGCGCGGCAAATGCGTGTCGGTGCTGCTGCGGACGGGTGCGGTCATATACGATGCTCCAGCCTCAAGAGCCTGATTTAACAAACAGACTCAAAGTCAGCGTGGCATTATATCGCATCGCTATGATTTATTCTTCCCGCGGCAGGCTGGACAGCGCCCGGCGAGCGTCCAGTCTCGCGACTTTACGCTGCTGAAAACTTGCCTTATTAAAACCGAATTTATGCGAACGAACCTTCGAACCACTGGTACGCCGATGGGGCATGGTAACCTCCCAAAAAAAGAGAAGTCGAAATCACAACACCTTCATAACATTTTTGATCGGCTAATACAAGTTAAATATTGAAAAAATATTTCCCCCCGGAAACAAATGCTCCGTCAATCCTAATTTTCAGGCGTGACAGCGAACTACCCCGTAGCGATGGCCGAGAGGTCCAAATCCGAGGTCCGGCCATGCGACAGAAGTTCAGCCGCCAGACCAGCGATCATGGCCGCATTATCCGTGCAATATTCCATTGGCGGCAGGAATAATGGAATTCCCGCGGCATTCGCTATGCGCTGCATCGATTTGCGGATGGCTTGGTTCGCTGAAACGCCGCCGCCAACAATCAATGATCGGGGCCGCACTATGTCCAGCGCCCGGCGAACTTTTATTTCCAGTATCTCCACAACGGTTCGTTCAAAGGCCGCGGCGGTATCGGCCCGCTCCTGCGGGGTTAAATCCGCACTGGTACGCTGCTTTCCCTGGTGGCCGTTGACATGGTAAAGCACCGCTGTTTTCAAACCGCTGAAGGAAAAATCCAGTGAATCCTTTCCCATGATTGACAACGGAAATTTGACTGCGAAAGCCTGGCCCCGCCGGGCCAGTTTTTCAACCAGGGGGCCTCCCGGATAGCCCAGTTGTAAAATCGCCGCCACCTTGTCAAACGCTTCACCTGCCGCGTCATCAATCGTTGAACCCAGACGGCGCGGGGAATTGAAAGTATTAACCTCATACAGTGTTGTATGTCCACCTGAAATTACCAGTCCCAGTGCCGGTAGCGGAGGCGGTTCAAATGCGACGGATCCCATTGGCTGAATTTTTCCGGGCGGCATCAGGCAGCCTGCATATAAATGGGCATGAACATGATTCACCGCGGCCAACGGTTTATCCCAGGCATAAGCCAACGCTTTGGCCGCCGAAACGCCGATCAGGAGGCATCCCACGAGTCCCGGACAATGCGCCACGCCTATTCCCGTGAGTTCCGTCGCGGACACCCCGGCACGATTCATCGCCTCACTAATAATGTCGTTAAGCCATTCGATATGAGCACGCGCCGCTATTTCCGGCACCACACCGCCATATTTCTGATGCAGATCAATCTGCGTGCGTACCACATTCGATTTTACAATTCGACCGGATTCAACCACCGCGCACGCGGTTTCATCACAGGTGGTTTCAATTCCCAATATGCAGGACATTTTGGCTCCGGGGTTATCGCGGGCCGCAGATTTCAAACGGCAGTGGCTGGCCGCGGTCGCAAAAGAATTGTCGCCAGTGCCTGTGGGCATTGGGCACGGAATCATTCTCCCTGGGCCGCACCAACCGGTAGCGGATCAGCGAAGTTTTGCACCCATTGCGGCAACAATACGACGAACTCCGATCGCGGTAACACCTGATCCGCCCCCGCTGTACGCGCTTCTTGCGCCAGGTCTTGCTGTCCATGCGATAAATATGCCATGACTTTGCAAGCCGGGTTTACACTCTTCGCCAGTGTTATCGCGGAAGTGCCATTAATTCCTCCGCAATTCATATCGACAATGAGCATATCCGGCGGAGTGGTTCGGAGAAACTCCGCCATCACCGTAAATGACCGTAGCACCCGCACCACCCGTCGTTGAGCGCGGGCTTCAGTCGTAATTTTTGTGGAGAAAATTAAATCAGTTACTACCGCCGCTAAAGCCAAGACACAACTCCCAGATATCAATTCGATTGCCGTGAATATTAAATACTTCGTCTTTTAATATTCATATCACCAAACCTAATCCTAAAGTATTCCCGGACTAATTTCAACGCCGGTCCGGTACAAAATGGGGCCTGTGACCGATTCTGCAACGCGGCGGCACCGCCAGCATTTAGGAGTTAGGAGTTAGAAGACCTTGCGAATTTCAAGGTGCTCAAGATGCCCAAGTTAGGGGGGCAA
>JAJYGE010000202.1 GCA_021785155.1 Planctomycetota bacterium | reverse complement strand
AGTGACAGCCGTTTAGCCGCAAAAAAGCCACCTCGGCTTTATGGACGAAACAGGGCTATCTGCGGTACACTGTCCAGAAGAGCCGGCCCGAATGGCTGAATATTGCCGGCCGGATTCGGAATGTGTAATGTTATTAACTTTACTGCGAGCCAAGATTCACGGCGCAATTATTACTCAAGCTAATCGTAATTACGTTGGAAGTATCACCATTGATCGTGATTTGCTTAAACTCAGTGGATTATTGCCCAATGAGCGCGTACTGGTGGCTGATATTCATAATGGTGTACGGTTTGAAACATATATCCTCGCCGGTGAAAAAGGTACCGGTGTCATTGGTATTAACGGAGCGGCGGCGCATCTGGTCAAGCCGGGAGAAAAAATCATCATCATGGCGTTTGCCGAGATGACCCCGGAAGAAGCCGCCGAACATGAGGCACGCGTGCTGGTGTTGGATTCGTCCAATAAACCGATTAAGAATATGACCATCGCGAGCCGATTGGACGTATAACGCTGTAAGATGTTGTGCTGTAAGCCGATCTTTCGCGGCAGGTGACATTCGCCTGCCACTTTATATGGAGTGCCTGAATGCTGGACCGCATGAGACGATACCTGAATAAAGCCGAAGCATTGCGTGCGCTCTGGGCGTTGCTGTTGGCGTTGTGGATCATTCCGCAACTGGGGGGCTGCTCCGCAACGCCTGCGTGGCTGGTCAATGATAAGCCCTCCTGGCGAACCCAATATGCTTTGTCACATGTATCCCCGGCGGTTGTCCGAATTAACGTCGTGATGCGCGATTTCCGGAATGGCGTGCCGGAAAATTTTCGAGCCATCGGCAGCGGTGTTATTATTGATAAGCAGGGGCGGGTGCTGACCAATTTTCACGTTGCCGGCAGAGCCCGTCGAATTGAAATCATATTGCCGGATCAGGAACGCGTGCGGGCCACACTCATCGGTTCGGATCACTGGACGGATCTGGCGCTTGTGCAGATGGATATGGCACAGATTAAAGCGCGCCATTTGCATTTCAAATGGGCCACCCTTGGCAACTCCAGGCATGTGCAACTTGGGGAACCCGTGCTGGCCATCGGCACGCCATACGGTCTTTCACGCACAGTAACCAGCGGCATTATCTCCGATACGGACAGATTCTTTAATGCCACAACCATTGATGGTTACGAAACCGGCTGGTTTAACAACTGGCTTCAGACTGATGCGGCAATTAATCCCGGAAATTCCGGAGGACCACTGATTAACCTGCGCGGCCATGTCATTGGCATCAATACGCGCGGTGATCCGACGGCTAACAACCTTGGCTTTGCCATCCCCATCAATGTCGCGCGCCGTGTCATTCCGTCATTGTTGAAAGATCGTAAAGTGTCACGCAGTTATATCGGGCTGGAACTTGAACCCATGCTGGGATTAAGCCGATTTTATCATTTGCCTCCGGAAAAGGGCGTGTTAATCCGATCGGTGGATCATGATTCTCCCGCATCCGCTGCTGGCGTGCATGCCCTGGATGTACTGTTGTCGGTCGATGGCTACGCCACCAATTGCCGATTCCCGGAACAAATTTCCGCCGTGCGGCGTTACGTTGCCGATCAGCCGGTCGGTTCCACACTCACGCTGGTGTTGGATCGCATGAACAATGGATCCGTGATGAAACAGAAAACACTTCACGTTGTCACGCAGCGTTTGGAAAGTGTGATTTCACCGCGGCATCAAATCAAGCCATGGGGAATCGTGGTGCGGAATCTTACCAGCGCGTTTTTGCGGCAGCAGCAGATGAAAATGATTCGCGGTGTGCTGGTAACCAGTGTTCAAAGTGGATCGATTGCCGACAGCGCTGGAATGGAAGATGGCGACATCATTCGCGTGGTCGGTGCCACACGCATTACGGACAGTGTACAACTTAAAATCCTGGCTGACCGTATGGCCAAGACCAAGAAACCTTATGCCGTGGTGGTAAAACGTGGTCGCGCTGAACGCACGCTGGTATTTACACCCGGTGGCGGCAGTTAAAAACGGTTTAATATTGTTTATGGATAATGAGTAACTTTTAAGATCAGGAAACGACTATGAATTATCGTTCAATATGGCTCCGCGTGCTGGCCATGACGTGCGTATCGGCTGGTTTGATGGGGGCCGATGCCTCGGCTTCCGCACCGCCAAGCGTCGCCAAGCGGATTCCCGAAATTGCCCGCAGCCTTGTGGTGGTCCAATACACCGCTGAAAACGAATTCCATAAAACCAATAAACTAAGCGGCCAGGGAATTGTGCTAAATAAAAAGGGCGTGGTGCTGGTATCCTCCGATCTTATCCCGCAAGATATTCCGTTGGACTACATCCGTCACTTAAAAATCCGCATTGCCCTGGGCGACATGCCGAAAATACCCGCCGAATATCTCGGACGTACCGTGGACGGCTTATTCTGCTATGTTCGGGCACTTAAACCTCTGGATGCGACACCGTTGCGCATTTCATCCACGTCCAAACCCTATCTTGCCGAGCGTGTTTTTTCGGTAGGGCGGTTGGGCAAGGATCAGGCGTATGGGGCCTTTGTTGGCGTCAACCGCATCAAAGCGATGATTCCGCTTGTGCACACGCTGATTGCAACGGATTCATTCGGTCTCACGGATGCCAACAGTCCGGTGTTTGATTACCGCACCGGAAAATTCGTCGGCATGACCGTCCCGAATCCCGGTGATGGAATGATCATGACTCTGCTGGGACGATCTGTTCCGGTTACCCTGCGCGATAATCAACAGGTAGGAATGTTTATTGCGTATGACTCGTTCAAGCAGGATTTAACCGATGTTCCGACCAAACGATTTGTAGCCAAAATCCCATGGTTTGGTACTTTGGACAGCACCGGCCTGCGGTCGGCGGTGCGGAAGCTTTACAACATTAAACTCACGTCAGGCCTGATGGTTGGGCAGGTTATTCCGGGCATGCCCGCGGCCAAAGGCGGCTTGAAGTCGCGCGATATTATCCTCACCGTGAATGGCAAGCCGTTTGCGCATACGCCGGTGGCAGCGCTCATGGTAGCACGTTTTGAGCACCGAATGCAGGAATTAAAGCCGGGCCAGATTATTAAACTTGGCATTCTACGAAACGGGAAGCCAAAGACCATTACCATTACCGTCGGACAGGCTCCGACGCCGCCGAGTCGTCTGCCTCGGTACTATGATCGTAAGATCGGTCTGGTGGTGCACGATCTGGCATTTATTGATACTTATTCCCGCAAACTGCCGCTGACCCAAAAGGGTGTTTATGTGGTACTGGTGCATAATGGAAAACCCGCGTCGCTGGGAACCACACCGGTGCAGTCCGGCTATATCATCACGCGCGTGGATGATCATCGCATTGATAATATTATCGATTTCAAAAAGCTGGTAACGCAAGCGGAGACCACGGCCGGTAAGCCGGAGATAGTATTTGAGGTCATCAAGGGTGATGGCCGTACGGCCGCTTGCCATGTCAGTTTGAATTAACGATGATCGAAGACATGGGCTGCATGTTTGGCTTCCAGGAGACTTTACGGATGGGGGCTATCGGGTATCTGGACGGGCGTGCGGATGACAGAGAGTCTTTTAAGGAACGGTTAATGCCGCGCCAGTATCCAATTTTACAGTTTCCTTTCCGCCAGCGCTTGGGGCGGTTCATGCAGCAGACCCGTCGGCGTTTGCGACTGGATCACTGGTTTCCCCATTTGCCGGTAGCCGCAGCCGCAGCCATTTTAGGCTTGCTGAATCTTCTGGATGGTATTTCCAGGCTTTCGAAGGCATTTCCGTTTATCAAGCAGCTAAAGCCGGTATTACACATCGGCCAGATCACCGTGGTGCCGGGACTTGGCGGCTTACCGGAAGCCGCGGCTGGAGCGGTGCTCCTGGCGATGTCTTTTGGATTGGCCTTTCGCTCGCGCCTGGCATGGGGAATAGCACTAATTATTTCCGCGGCCACGTTGGCACTGATATTACATCAATCGGATTTGCGATGGGGTGCTTTGACGCTGCTTAACGGGGCGGTGCTGGTGGCGCTGATTCTTTTTTATCGCCATTTTTCAAAATCCAGTCTGGCGGCGGGCACCATGTTCAGTCTGATGAGCGTGATATTGCTGTTGGGTTATAGCGTTTTCGGCTCGTTTGTTATTGGTCAGGGATTTTCACCTCCAATTAAAAATTTAATCGGGGCGCTTTATTTTTCGGTTGTGACGCTTTCAACGGTCGGGTACGGTGATATTGTGCCCAAGTCCGGCGACGCCCGCCTGTTTGTCATCTCCATGATCATTTTAGGTATAACGGTTTTTGCCACCTCCATTTCCGCGGTAATTGTGCCATTGGTAAACGGACGAATGCAGCGCCTGCTGGCAGGAGAAAAAAGACGCATGAAACAGGATCATTATATTGTCATTGGTGATAATCCTCTGGCGCATAATACTTATCGAGAACTTAAATCCCGGCACCTGCCGGTGGTCGTGGTTGTGCCTAAAGAGCCGGATAATTTATGGATGGACGCCGCGGACATCCTCGTCGGTGATGCCTCTGACATAGAAGTGCTTCGGAAAGCCGGCGGAGAAAAAGCGCTGGCCATTCTGGCGTTGCGGGCTGATGACAGCGAGAATGCGTTTATCGTTATGGCGGCAAAGGAATTGGCTGGTAATGCCCGCACGGTGGCGGCTGTAAAAAACAGCAAGAATATGCAGCGCATTCAGCGGGTTGGGCCGGATTTGATTATTGCACCGGATATTCTGGGCGGTGAACTATTGGCTATGGCGATCAGCGGAGAACAATTAAGCGGTGATAATATTTTAAAAAATCTCTTTATCTCGAAAGCCGATACATCGGTAACCGGAAAAGAAAAAAGTAAGGCATGAGCCGAGGCGCTGCGGAAACGCCTGGATTTTGCCGGAAGAAAGAAAGGAAAGGTTTTTATGCCAAGAACAGCACGGGCCGCCATGGGCGGGGTCATTTATCACGTTTACAACCGCGGGAAAAATGGCAAAACATTGTTTCGCTCATCGGAGGATTTCCAGGCGTACGTGGAATTACTCATTGAGGGCACATCAATGGCGTCAGTGGAAGTTTTCGGGTTTTGTCTGATGCCGAATTATTGGCACATCATTCTACGTCCGCGCGGCAAGTCTGATTTATCCAAGTATATGTCCTGGGTGGCCAATACCCATGTCAAGCGACATCAGGCACGATATAAGCGTTCCAAAGGGAGCCTGTATAAAGGTCGGTATGAAAGCCTGCCGGTACAACTGGGAGGCGATATGATTGATCTGCTTCGCTATATCGAATCCATTCCGTTGCGCGCCAGAGTCATAAAACATGCCGCTGATTGGTCATGGTCAAGCTTGGGCTGTGATAAAAAGCTTGGCCGACAATTACTAAGCTCCTTGCCTGTGGATCGACCGGAGCGTTGGAAAAAGCTGGTTAATAAGCCAATGGACAAATCTGTGCGAGACCGGCTGGAAGTAAGCCTGAAGCGTGGCAGCCCATTGGGTACCGATGCCTGGGCCGCGAAGATCGCGACAAAAATGGGCATCGAGCATAAGTTGCGCCCGATTGGTCGCCCCAAGGCAAACGGAGCTGGATAACGTTGAATGCCCGAAGATCTCACAAAGAAAAAAGTAGTTAAGCACTGGTGGAGCTGG
>JAJYGE010000334.1 GCA_021785155.1 Planctomycetota bacterium | reverse complement strand
AATAATGTCATGCTGATCAGTCTGAAAAATAAACGGGTCAACCGCACCGCCCGCATGAGCCATAAGCGATTTAAGAATCGTGGGTGTTTTTATATGCTGGTTGCCGATAATCTCTACGGCTCGAATAACAGGTCGTTCTTTAACGACGTAGCGAATCGTGACTTCATGATGAGCGGTTGGAATGACATCGGCACGTACAGACGAAAATCTTCCCAATGATGCGATGGAGCGCACATCCACTCCAACTTCCGCACGGCTGTAGCCGGAACCTGGAATTACGCGAATCTGATTTTCAATTAATGTTCGGTCAGCGGGGACACAGCCTGAAATTTCAATCTTTGCCACCGGCCATCCGTCAAAGGGGCTGGGCGTTTGAGATTTAGCCGCAAGACGGCGCGAGGGACGTGTTGCGGCAGGATGGGTGGCTGCCGGCCGGGGGGTAGATACTGTTTGGGCCTGCGCCAGCACATTGGTCAACAGCACGGCCAAACAGGCGGCGGTAGCCACATGGGCCAGAGCGCGGAGTTTCAAGGCGGCCGGTGAATGATTGTCCATTTTTTGAGACTGCATGAAACTTTCCCAAATACGCGGTCGAGGGACGGCGATTGTACCACCCCAATCCGCATTTAATCGCCAGTGTGCACACGGACGGCCCAAACCGATAATTTCAAAGGCGTCGTAACGCCGTGTTTTGCCGCTCTGACCAATCTCTAACGCAAGCCGAGCGTGCGTAGTTTATACGCAGATGTACCGCTTGTGAATCCTCACGTTTGGAAAATCTCTTTCAAGCGCATCGGGACATCGCTATTCGGAGTTTTCAAGGGGACGGGGCGTACACGGTTTCAGTATTGTGCCGCCATCGCCGCAAAACGTTCCCCGCGTTGCTCGTAGTTCGTAAACTGATCATACGATGCGCAGGCCGGGGACAGCAGGACGGCTTGAAGAAATCCCGTATTCCGCGTTCCAAGAATCCATTTGTGTGCCACGTTGATGGCGTTTTCCAGGTTTTCCGCGTACATCGCCCGTTCCGACGGCATACCGGCGGCGATAGTTGCCGTTACCAGCGCCTGACCGGTGGCACCTATACCCAGCACACCGCCGGCAGTTTTCGCCAGTCTAGCGCAAAAATCAGCCATATCCGCATGTTTGTCATACCCGCCGACAATGCAGATAAATTTCCCTTTTTCCATCGCCGCCAGCGCCGTCATCGCGGCCTCCGGAGTGGTCGCTTTGGAATCATTAAACCATTGCACGCCCGATTTGCCGGTATGTACCAATTGAAGCCGGTGTGGCAAGCCGGAAAAGCGTTCTAGAGCCGACAAGGCGGCCGGCAACTGTGTTTGCAATCCCATCGCCTCCAACACGGCCAAGGCTGCACGGGCGTTGGACTGATTATGGCGTCCCGGCACCGCAAGATTAATGTCAACCTGATTTTTGATGCTGTAATGGATCACGCGACCGGGAGTGTAGCGCCCCCATGTACCAATAGCCGGATCATCACCATTAAGAATCGCCAAATCACGGGGAGTCTGAAAACGCAGAATATTTTGTTTGGCGGTGGCATAATTTTCCAAGGTTACATGCCGGTCCAGATGATTGCCCGCCAAATTCGTTACTACCGCTATATGCGGGGAAATTGCGACCCACGGAATATCTTCCAGCATAAAACTCGAAAGCTCCAACACCACCGGATCATCACGTTTAATTTGCGCCAAATCGCCCAGCAACGAACGCCCGATATTTCCACCCAGCCAGCAGGTGCGGTGGCTGCCGGCATTCCTTAAAGCCGCCGTCATTGCCAGATGCACCATCGCGGCCGTGGTGGATTTGCCCACACTTCCTGTAATACCAATGATCATGGCCGGGCAATGTTGCATAAAAATATTGATTTCCGTGGTCAATGGAATCCGGCGTTGCAACGCCGCTTGAAAGAATTCAGACCGAACCTTGTCCACCGCCGGATTCACCACCAGCAGATCGCAGTTGTTTAATACGTTCAGATCATGTCCACCGAGTTGAAACGTGATGGGCAGATCGGCAAGCTGTCGGATGCCGGCTGCCAGCTTATCTTCGGAGTCCTGATCGGTCACTACGACCGTAGCTCCCTGTTGAACCAGCCAGCGTGCCACACCGGCACCGCCGCCAAAGCGGCCCAGCCCCATGACCACCACGCGTTGGCCTCGTATATCATGATTCAATTGTTGGAGCGCCATGCTGTTGTTCCATCCGTGCCGCGTATGTAAATACTATTGAAATGCCGGAATCGCTTGGGCAATCTGGGCCTTCGTCTCGACCACCGCCTTTTGGACGGCGTTGGTCCATTGGGCCGCCGGAATATCCGCATATCGGCTTTCCCGATGCGCAAAAATTACCGAACGGCTGGCTGAAATAACCGCCCCCAGCCCATCCGAACGGAAAGCACTCGCGCAGTCCGCCAGGCTGCCGCCCTGCGCTCCGATGCCGGGAATAAGAAAAAGCGTATGAGGCATGGCCTGACGAATTTGTGCAATCGCCGCACCGCTGGTAGCGCCCACCACCGCGCCCAGACTGCTCAAGCCGCATTCGCCACGCAAAGAGTCCCCCCAGTTGGCAATGAGCTGCGCAACATGTAGAAATACAGGCCAGCCGTTGGTCGTTGGAATTTCCTGTATTTGTCCGGCACTGGCGTTGCTGGTACGTAAAAGGACAAATGCGCCTTTGCCCTGCTCGCGGGCCAAATCAACAAACGGTGCAATGCCATCAATGCCAAAATAAGGGCTAATGGTAATGGCATCCGGCCCAAGGGTAACTCCCGTATCATGCCAGTTGCAGTCGCCAAGATTGCCCAGGGCGTACTGCATGGAAGTGTGGCCGATGTCACCGCGTTTTACATCGCCGATGACCAACAGACCGTGGCCAAGAGCTTCCTGTACCAGATTATAATAAGCCTCCATCCCATCCCCGAGATAGCGTTCAAAATAGGCTATATTTATTTTGACGGCTGGCACATGCGGGGCCACGGTGCGAATAATCTTACGGCCAAATTCCGATATGGCATCCACGCAAGCGGTGCAGGAACTCGCATCACTGAAGCCGGGCTGGCTGGTAATCGCCGGCGGCAGATATTCATAAACCGGATCCAATCCAACCACAAGCGGTGTCTTTTTATCTTTAATTGCCCGGGCCAGACGATCCGCAAAATTCTTTTCAGCCACTATAAATTCCTTCTTCAGGAGCAATGTTACACATTGTTCATAATCAGAGGTCGATTGTAAGAAGGGGCGCTCGCGACTGCAAACTATTCTGAAACTATTCACGACTTCCTTGAATTGCCGGCGCAATGGATGTATTGTCAATGGTTTGTGGATGGAATGATTTTTTGTTTTTATAAAGGCGTTGCATGGAGCCTGAAATCGTATTACCGGATACCTTTGGCAATACTTCCATTGTCGGCCTGCAGTGGGGCGATGAGGGCAAGGGGAAAATTGTTGATCTTTTGACAGGGCAATTTGACTTTGCAATTCGCTGGAACGGCGGCAGTAATGCCGGGCATTCCGTGAAGGTTGGCGATAAAAAGTATGCGTTTCATTTAATTCCCAGTGGAATTCTGCATCCGCAGTGTACCTCAGTACTGGCCAATGGGGTGGTCATTGATCCGGTGCAGTTGTTACAGGAAATGGATCAATTGGTCAGCCAGCACATTGCCGTGGAACATAATCTGCGTATCAGCAGTCAGGCCCACGTGGTCATGCCGTATCATAAATTGCAGGATCAGTTTTCAGAACAGCAGTTGGGGGATAACAAACTCGGTACCACCGCGCGCGGTATTGGCCCCTGTTATGCGGATAAGGCGGGGCGATCCATGGCTATTCGCATGGCCGACCTGCTGGATGAAACGCGATTAAGCGAGAAGCTACAGCGTGTGGTGGCGGATAAAAACGACCTGTTCAAAGGGTTGTATGGCGCATCACCCCTGGAGTGGGTGCCGATGTTGGAGCAATATCGCGGATATGGACAATTGCTGCGGCCTTATGTTTGCAATACATCCGCGCTTTTGCACAAGGCGATTGATGATGGTAAGCGGCTGCTATTTGAGGGAGCCAATGCCGTCCTGTTGGATCTGGATCATGGTACGTTTCCGTTTGTCACCAGCAGTAATTGTGGTACGGGACTTTCGGCGGGTACCGGCGTTCCGGCGCAGTCGGTGCGTACGGTATTGGGCGTGGTTAAGGCGTATTGCAGCCGCGTGGGTTCGGGTCCGTTCCCGACGGAACTGGGCGACGCGATTGGTGAACGCATTCGTACACGCGGGCATGAATTCGGAACTACCACGGGACGTCCGCGCCGTTGCGGTTGGCTGGATTTGGTGGCGTTGCGGTATGCCACACGAATTTGCGGGGTTACCGGGCTGTGCATCATGCTGCTGGATGTGCTTTCCACCTTTGATACCCTGCGCATCTGCACCGGCTACACAATTGACGGCCAGGTTACAACGGAATTTCCGCCCGACGCCTATGAACTGCGAAAAGCCGTACCTGTTTATCAGGATCTTCCCGGCTGGCAGGAAACACTTGATGATGTCAGAACTCTGGTGGACTTGCCTGCCAATGCCCGCAAATATCTTGATGTTATTTCAACGTATGTTAACGTGCCAATAAGTATTGTCAGCGTTGGTCCGGCCCGACATCAGACGTTGATGTGTTCGCGGCGATGATAAGGACGCTATAATTGCAGCATGTTTTGGCGCAACGGATAAAGGCTAAGTTGGATGGGCACCCCTTCATCACATCTTGAACTGCAAAATGTTGCGGTATCGCGGATGCCGGAACATGTCGCGGTGATTATGGACGGCAATGGACGCTGGGCCAGGCGGCGCGGCAAACCTCGCACCGAAGGTCATCGCGCAGGCGCGATTGCGGCGCGTGAAATCGTGGAGCATTGTGCCAGTCTGGGGCTTAAACAACTCACCCTGTACAGCTTTTCCATTGAGAACTGGAGCCGGCCCGCCGACGAGGTCAACACGCTCATGCGGCTCTATATTGACTATCTCATCAGCGAGCGCCCTGTAATGCTGAAAAACAACATCCGCTTCCGCCAAATTGGACGGCGGGAGGGACTGCCTCCGGAGGTGCTGGAAGAATTGGACCATACGATCGCCGCTCTGGACGACAACACCGGTATGACACTGTGTCTGGCGGTCAATTACGGCTCCCGCGCGGAAATTACCGACGCGGTGCGGGCGATTGCGGAACAAGTGCGGGCCGGTACGCTCCGTGCGCATGAGATTAACGAACAGACGATCGCCAGCCATCTTTATACCGCCGGTATGCCTGACCCCGATTTGCTTATCCGCACCGCCGGCGAAATGCGCGTAAGCAATTATCTGCTGTGGCAGATCAGCTATGCGGAGTTGTTTGTCACCGATGTCTGTTGGCCTGACTTTACCGCCGCCGAATTTGATCGTGCGCTGGCGGATTACGCCAGACGTGAGCGGCGCTTTGGTGGATTGAATGCGCCAGATGATTAAATAGACCGAAATCGCCCCGCCCAAGGTCGGGCTACCGACGGCACCGGACTGAACATGCTTATGGCTGCTTCCTTCCGGACCTGACCAGGTTCACAGTCAACCCGTGCATCGGGCCCGACCATGGCCGGGGCGACCGCGCGAGGAAGGTATCATATCAATATTGGCGGCAGGTGGCCAATGCCTGGCACAACATTGCTGTTGGGTTGTTGAGTGCTGATGGAGCTGCGTTTTATCAATCCCGACAAAAACGGGCGTGGCAATGAATCCGGGCGTGGTGCTGGGACGCCCCATCCCCCTTTAGCCGCGTGTGCTTGCACCGCGCGTTTTACGCGGAAATGCCACACCCATAAAAACGGGCACACGCGAGGTGGGGGGGGCTGGCAGGTTCCGGCATGGAGCGTCCCGCAGAAACCTGGAGATATTGGCTTCAACGAACTGCTCATGCTCTGGGTGCGACTGTTTATTTTGATCTTTGTTCATAGAACAATCTGTTGAACGACAGGGTTTGCCCCACAACGGCACTGCGGGCGGGAATAATCGCCGCAATGGCCAGATGCGTCAGGTTCAGTTGGCAATTTCAATACGAACGTGGCTTTACTATTCTTGTCCGGCGGCTTGGGAAGAGGGTTGGGAGGTTGTGGGCAGGGCGGATGGGCGATACGTAATTTGGCATAACACGCTTCGTGGTCCTTTCACCAGCGTAATGCCGGTTGGAAGACCATAACGGATGTGATGCGCTACCCAGCCACGGGTGGCAGCGATGGACGGCGTGATATTCAAAAATGCCACTACGCGGTCGCGCACGGGCGCCTGATCTCCAATCAGCATTTTCTTGCCAAGCCGCAATAATGCCAACTTTGCGCCTGAGACAGTTACCGATACGGTCTCCGGGCGAATTCCAATCCGGTAGCGATCCACCAGCCATGATGGCCCACGTATCCACACCGGCACAATGCCAAGTTTTAATTTATGGGAACGCTGGGCGGGAACTGTAAAAGTTACCAAGGCACTTGCCGGGATCACACTGACTTGGGAACTTACCGCGCCAGGATAGCGAACGACCAGTTGAGCCTGCACCGTTTGCCTCGACCGGGAGGGCAAATTGGTAAGATCTGAAAGCGGCTGGGCCACAACGCGAAATTGATCCTGTCCACCAACACTGGTCAACAGGCTCTTGGGTAACTGAATTTGTGCCACGGCTGGTATGATACTGGCAGTGGCGTGAGGCAAAGCCGTAAATTCAATCGGGCGGGAAATCACGATCATCTTGTCCAGTGCCAACTGAATTCTAGCCGGGCTGACGGAGGTAACCGTGACATGCCGCTGCCGAAAATAGGGCAGATCATTAAAGGCCTGTACCGCATTGATATAGTTTTCCGATCCGATTGCGAGGTGGCCCGGATGCCGCACCACATAAGCCAGATTGTTGCGGTCGTCTCTGGTGAAAATCGCCCGTCCATCGGCCTGATCAAGAATTTGCTGCACCTGGTCGCGCGGCCCCTGAATGTTGATGTGAAATTCGCCATTCGTGGGATCAATGATCTGTACAATGTCATTGGCGTCGCTTGGCGGTACGACGACACTGATCTGGAAAGGCAGACTATTTTGAATGGCGGTCAGATGCGCGTCGGCGTACATCCACAACAGCAAGGTCAAAAGCAGTGTCAATGGTACTACCTTCAGGCGTTCCAGAATGCGACGTTGTGTTTGCGCCATACTCCAATTCTTTCAGGCCTTCTCGGCCAATGAGGTCCGGCAATAAGCGCTACCCGTTATCCGGGCACTCATGCGTCCCGTTAGGCTGCGGATGATCGCCGCATTACAGTATTTTCCGATTTCCGCAAGGCACGGACCAATCGTTGGCGTAATTGGTCGCCGGTCAACTCACGGGCAAACTCGCCGCGTTCGGCGATGCTTACAATTCCAGTCTCTTCACTGACCACGATAATAATCGCATCGCTTTCCATGGAAAGTCCAAGTGCCGCCCGATGCCGCGCGCCCATTTCCGGACTGACCTCCACCCCTTCCGCGAGGGGAAACTGCACGCCGGCGGCGGCGATTCGTCCTTCGCGTATCACGACCCCCATATCATGGAGCATGGATCCGGGCCAGAAGATAGTATTCAATAATTCTGGTGTGGCATCCGCGTTTACTATCGTCCCTTGTTCCAACAGAGCGCCCAGACCCACTTCACGTTCCACGGCAATAAGCGCTCCAATGCGATTGCGGGAACAATATTCCGCAGTTGCACAAAGGCAATCGATTAATCGTCGTGACGCGGAACTGCCGGGGCGAAAAAAACGTGTTTCACCCAGCCGGATCAGGGCGCGGCGCAATTCCGGTTGAAATACCACAACCACGGCAAAGCTGGTGAAGACCAGCAGACGACTGAACAGAAATTCCACCTGCGGCAAAGTGTTTCCGCCCAGTTTGATAATGGTGTAGACAATAATGAGGAATAATGCTACGCCCTTAATAAGTCGCGCACCGCGCGTGCCGCGCAGGAACTCCAGCACCCAATACACCACGACGGCTATTAAAGCCAATTCAAGCGTTACCACCCACCAGGGATAGGCGGTCAATCGATTAAGCAGTGTGTCTAGAAACTCCATCATTCGAAGTTAAGTATAAACCGCCGGACGCTTGCGGGAAACAATCTTCCTGTCACCGGTGTAGAATAGGATTTGGCGAACCGCGCTTTTAAGGACAATAAATCATGATACAAGCCGATAACAAGGGTCTCGTGCTGATAACGGGAGGGACCGGATTCGTGGGCCAAAACGTGGCGCGAAGGTTGGTGCAACATGGTTTCCATGCACGCATTTTAGCGCGTAATGCTGTCAAGGCAGTCGCGGATAATCCTCAGGTGCAATTTCATAAAGGCAATGCTCTGGATTTGCAATCGGTAAAAACCGCCGCCGACGGGTGCGACGGAATCATTCATCTGATTGGTATTATTCGTGAAACACGATCACAAAGCTTCGAGCAGGCCCATGTGCGAGCAACTGAAAATGTGCTTAATGCGGCGATTGCCGGGGGCGTACGGCGCTTTGTGCACATGTCCGCTCTGGGCACGCGGCCAAACGCCGACTCCGAATATCACAAAACCAAATGGAGGGCGGAGCAGCTTGTCTGTGGCAGCCCCTTGGCCTGGACGATCTTTCGCCCTGGCCTGATTCATGGGCCGGATGGAGAATTTACCAGGATGGTGGTGCAATGGCATGACGGCAAAGCCCCGCCTTTTCTATTCATGCCATTTTTTGGGGCCGGCTTTTGGGGGCAGCGGGCGGTAACCCACATACAGCCCATTCTGGTCAGGGATGTGGCGGAACTGTTTGTGCGAGCGTTGGAAACGGTCGAGTCAGAAAAGAAAACCTACGAGGTGGGCGGGCCGGAAAAGATGACGTGGCCGACCATGTTGGAAGTATTTAATTCCGTTTTACCAGGTCCGCGCCGCGCCGTGGTCGGAATTCCATTCTGGTTGGCCCGATTATTATCCATTTTTCCATTGCCGGGCCTGCCATTCAACCGCGATCAGGTCATCATGGCCGGTGAAGAGAGTATATGTGATCTGGCGGCGGTAGAACGTGATTTTTACGGCTTTCTGCCGCGGACGCTTGAGGCCAGTGTTCGGGAATATACCACATGCCCCATGGAATGAACATAAATGATTCTGCTTGGGGATTAACCCATGACCTTGGGACGTAACATGTGACTGTTGTTAGCTTTCATACCTGAACATTTATTGGATATTTAACGGCACCAGAATCAGGACTGTTTCACGCCTTGGGACATGGTTCTGTTGAGTCAGGAAGGCTGTGCCGATGGAATTATTCAAAGCGCTGACGGACATGGGAGCTAAGACCACAAAGTGCTGTGGTTGAAGCAAAAATGAAAATTGAAGGTTTGAAAACACATGGCGTACCGGCCCGGGACCTGCTTGCGGGCGAGGTAAGCCCGTGGCTGGCTGTGAATGTCGCCTCGAAAGTTTTACGGCCGGCTCAAGACTTATGACCGTGAAACCAAGCGTGCGATTGGTATTGGCGGCAATAAGAAACTGATCGGCACAATTTTGATACGTGCGGACGACCAATGGTTCCGCCACGGTATGATACGTCAACAATTCATTGCGTATGTTGGAATGTACATCCAAAACCACCGGAGCAATATTGGCGATCTGGCAATATACGGCTTCCGTTGATACGCCCGGCGCATTGATAAGTTTGCGAATCGCGGGCCACGCCGCGAAGGTGCCATCGCCGCTCTTAAAGCCGTTCGCGGCAAGCAATTTGATGGTACGCGGCCCAGCCGGAGCTTTGGTCAACAGCTTCCATATTTTTGCATTCTGGCTGAAATTGCCGAGGGGCAAATTGATCTCCATAATCTGAATCAGTGCTGGTCGTGGAGTATTGGCATTGGTGGTATTGGACTTTTTGGGTTTCGGCAATGTCGGCATGGGGTAATTCGGATGATGCAGCGGAACCCAAACGGGGCCTTTCTTAAGTACAACACAGCCGGTTACGGTTATCAATCCAATCACCAGCAGCATGGCACGAGAGGCGCGAAGGGTACTTTTGCGGCAAGTCCTGTTCATGAAGTTATCATAAACGCAGCCCCGACTGACAGCTACCGGAATATTGAGTCTTGGTGCCTTTTTTAGCGCCACAATATACTACCTCAAACGATAGGCGTTAATGGGGTTCCGCGGCGGGGCCGCGGTGGCCGCGAACCAGAAGGCGAATCGGGACTTCATGCAGCACCGTTCGCTCCCGCAATTGATGGGTAAAGAACCGTTTATATTCCTCGGTAATCAGCCGGGGATGATTCACAAACAGCACAATGATGGGGGGGCAGACATCAATTTGCGTGGCGTAATATACTTTTACACTTTTGCCCTCCTGACTGCTGGGGCCGCGGAGTTGGATGATATCCTCCACCGCTTTGTTCAGTTGGCCGGTGGTCAACCGCGTGGACGCCTGCTGATAAAGGGAAAAGGCCAGACGGATAATTTGCGATTGATCCGTATCGGTCTTGGCGCTGATACATGCCACGGGGGCGTGCTGCAACTGGGGAAAGCGTTTAGCGGCGTAGTCGCCGTAGCTTTCCACTGTGGCCTGCTGACCAACCAGATCCCATTTATTAATTACCAGGATCACAGGGCGGAATTCTTCCTGAATATATGCGGCGAGTTTCTGATCCACATCACTGATATCTGTTGTGGCGTCAATGAGCAGCAGTACCACATCCGCCCGGCGGATGGAGCGCTGGGCCCGGTGAAAGCTGTAAAATTCCAGGTCATTGCTGGTCATACGAGCCCGCTTCCGCACACCGGCGGTATCGATAACCGTAATGATGCGGCCTTCTATTTCAATCCGAACATCAATACTATCGCGCGTGGTGCCGGGAATTTCAGAAACAATGACGCGTTCACCACCGGCGAGGGTGTTGATGAGAGTGCTTTTCCCGGCGTTGCGTTTGCCCACCACCGCAAGTTTAAGTTCCGATTCAGCCGGTACGATTCCGGCACTACGACCAAGATGGTGGAAAATTGCTTTCAGCAATTCGTCTCCACCGCGCCGATGCTGGCATGAAATTATGACCATCTCGTCAAAGCCAAGCGAGAAAAACTCGGCGGCGTTGGATGCCAGATTCGGGCCATCAACTTTATTAACTGTCAGTATTACCGGCTTGGCAAATGGCCGGATGAGACGCGCCACGGCAATATCGAGGGGTACCGGTCCGGCCTTCGCATCCACGACAAACAGCAGCACATCGGCGGATTCAATGGCCCGACGTATCTGGTCCTGAATTTGTTTTGTAAGATTATCCGGATCTTCAACGCCGTAGCCCCCGGTATCTACAAGCTCAAAACTCCGCCCATTACTTTCAACAATATTGGAAACGCGGTCACGTGTCACGCCGGCGGTCGGATCAACAATGGATATTCGCTTGCCTGAAAGCATGTTGAGCAAACTGGATTTGCCGACGTTGGGGCGGCCCACGATGGCGACAATGGGTATGGACATACGAATTCCTTAGCTTTAAGCGGTGCGTCCGCAGCAGTGCTTATATTTCTTTCCGCTGCCGCAGGGGCACGGATCATTGCGGCCCACTTTGGGGCCGGCATTCACAATCGGGTCCAGCGGCGGATGTTCTTCCATTTCAGGAGATGGAGTTTCCTGTGGCGCGGCCTGTAATTCCTTCGCCGCAGCGCTGTCCCCAACTCCATAGGATTCATTGGCGTCGAACAGTTCCTCCTGCCCCTCATACACGTTGCGCATATCTCCGGCGCTGGCGATCCGCATGCGGAAAATGACGTCTGTGACTTTTTCGCGCAGATTTTTCAGGAAGACTTCAAACAGGCGCGACCCTTCACGTTTGTATTCAATGACCGGATCCCGCTGGGCGATGCCGCGCAATCCAATGGTGTCGCGCAATTGATCCATGGCATACAGGTGGTCTTTCCAGGTGACATCATAGATCTGTAACAGTACAGTTCGCTCCAACTCCGTGAGTTCGCGGCGCAAAAACGCATGGGCCAACTCTTTGATGCGCTCGCGGCGTTCTTCAACCGGTTCGCCTTCAAATTCATCGGCGGACGCCTGCGTGACAAAACGGTCAGAGACCCAGGCGGAGAGCATCCTGGATTCCTGAAGTGTGGCTACCGCTTCATCAATATGCCGGTCAACATTGTCATTGGCCTGGCGTGAAATATCAACGAGTCGTTGGCGCAGGGCTTCAACAGTCAGGGAGCGGATTTCATCACCGGAAATGAATGTTCCAAATTTGGCTTTGACCCACACGGCCAACTGTTCGGACGCGTAGACATTTTCAATGCCGCCCGCGCCGATGGTGGCCTCCAGGGCATAATCAACGGGATAGCTGATTTCTCGTTGCTGATACGCTTGACGGGCGTTATTAAGAATCAGTTCAACCGCCTGTTCCTGGGTTTTTCCGGTCAATTCTTCGACTGGAATGCTGAACTCAAATTTATCATTAGCCCACTGCGCCAGTTGTTGCTGAGGGTAGCCCTTAACGAGATATTTGGCCACCGGATTGATATCTTTATGGTCAATAAGATCAAGGGCCTTTTCCACCAGCGTCTCGATGATTTCATCCCGTTGCATTTTCTTTAATTGCGACTGACTGATCTGTACCTTGAATTGGCTCATGGCCCAGGAAGCCATCCCCGCATAATCATAATCCTCCGGGTGCGCATCGGGGTCCATGAATTCGGAAATGGCACTGTGAATATTACTGCGCGCGTCCTCGCGGGCCTTGTCCTTGATGGTCATTTCCAGCACAGCTAATTCCGTATCCCGTAAATCCTGCGGGTCAATAACGGTATTGAATGTCAGACGCACCCATTCCGCCACGCATGTTGCCACGTAATCCCGATCCAGGTAATGCGCCACCGCATCGCGTACGGAATCGCCGATGGTATCGAAAATAATGTCCTGCAGATTTCGGCCTTCAAGAATGGCCTGGCGCGACGTATAAAAGAAATTTCGCTGATAATTCCGGACTTCATCATACTCCAGCAGATTTTTTCGGATGCCGAAGTTCCGCTCCTCCACTTTTTTCTGCGCCCGGGCCACGGCCCGGGACACCATTCCATGCTCAATGGCTTCATCTTCTTTCATACCCAGACGTTGCAGGGCCTTGAGCATAAAATCACCGGCAAACAGCCGCATGAGATCATCTTCCAGACTCAGAAAAAAGCGGGACGTGCCTGGATCACCTTGTCGGCCTGATCGGCCGCGAAGCTGGTTGTCAATGCGCCGCGATTCGTGGCGTTCGGTGCCCAGTACAAATAGCCCGCCCGCTTCCAGCACGCCTGACGCCAGAGAAATATCCGTGCCGCGCCCCGCCATATTCGTGGCGATGGTGACGCGGCCAACGGTCTGCCCCTGTTTGTTAACCTGCTGTGTGCCGGCTTTGGCAATAATTTCCGCTTCGCGTTCATGGTTTTTGGCATTAAGTACCTCATGCTCAATACCGTGCTGGCGTGACAGGATATTGGACAAGCGCTCGGATTTTTCCACGCTCGTGGTGCCTACCAGGACAGGTTGTCCCCGATCCGTGGCTTCTTTGATCTGCTCGACTATCGCGTTCCATTTGGCATTTTCATTCATGAAAATCAGATCTTCAAAATCTTGTCGGCAAAGCGGGCGATTGGTGGGGATCGAGACCACTTCCAGATTGTAGATTTTGCTGAATTCTTCGGATTCCGTCATGGCGGTGCCGGTCATTCCCGCAATACGTTTGTAAAGTTTGAAAAAGTTTTGCAGGGTAATTGTGGCCATGGTCTGTGTTTCGGGTTTTACCGTGACACGCTCCTTGGCTTCCACGGCCTGATGCAGTCCATCGCTCCATTGGCGGCCCACCATCAATCGGCCGGTGGATTCATCGACGATAATCACTTCGCCTTTTTGCACGACATAATCTTTGTCAATTTCATACACGACATGGGCCCGCAGAGATTGTTCCAACAGGTGCGGCCAATCCATGTTCCCACCGACATAAAATGAGCCGACGCCCGCGAATTCCTGAGCCTTTCGAATGCCCTCATGCGTTAGATGGGCCGTTTTGCGATCCAATTCCACTTCATAAAGTTGTACCTGCCTGGCCAGTTCCGCTTCCGCCTCCACCAGTTCCTTTTGTGTTTCCGTAATCAGGTTCTGCAATGAGGTGATCTTGGCCGCATCGCCGCGGGCATTTTTAATCTCGCCTTCCGCCCCCTTGATCTTACGCTTCAACGCTTCGACATGGCTGTTGGCAAGCTCCCATGGCTTTTGGGCCAGAATTAACTTCCGGGTGACGTCATCCGCCTGGCGGTAGCGCGGGGAATCATCATGTGCCGGACCGCTGATAATCAGCGGTGTACGGGCTTCGTCAATAAGTACGCTGTCGACTTCATCCACAATGGCAAAATCCAGCGGTCCCTGTACCTGTTCAGCCAGGGACTGTTTCATGTTGTCGCGCAGATAGTCAAATCCGAATTCACTGTTGGTGCCATACGTTACCGTGCATTGATACGCCTTTTGTCGCGGCTGATTGTCCATGTGGGCCTGTACAAAGCCCACGGACATGCCCAAGGCATAAAATGCCGGGGCCACCCATGCCGCATCGCGTCGCACCAGATAATCATTGACCGTTACGACATGGCAATGCTTACCGGAAAGCCCCATGAGAAAACACGCCAGCGGAGCAACAAACGTTTTTCCCTCACCGGTGGCCATTTCAGCAATTTTGCCATCATACAGAACCATGCCGCCGATCAACTGCACATCGAATGGTCGAGCACGGTAGGGAGGCCGAGCATCAGGAACCGCGGCACGGATGGCTTGATAAAGTTCCGGAGGAATTTCCACGAAGCGCCAGTCATGTTCGCCCACGCATTTGGCCTTGATCTGTTGGTACTGACCTTGCGCCTCGGCAGTCAGATTGCCGGCGTTAAAAGAACCAGCCGGATTAAAGGCATTGCGCAAGCCGATATTGCGATCCATTGATTCCCGCATCAGCGCGAAAGCTTCCGGAAGAATAGCCAGATCGGTTTCGCCATCGGCCATGCGCTTCCGTAATTCATCAGCTTTGGCCCGCATCTGGGCGTCGGTCAACACGCGCATTGCGGGTTCAAACTTGTTAATGGCTTCCACGCGATGGCGGTATGATTTAATAAGCCGGCCATTGCGTGAGCCGAAAATTTTCGTCATCGACTTATTGAGAAACTGTGTAACCATGAAATCCTCTGATTATTCTGATAGAAACATAATGAAAGTAATTGCCAGGTAAAAGAAACTGGCACCGTGTGAAAGAATCAGAGCATGGCTGGCGGGGGACGGGCGGTGAAGACTTGCAGGTGCCTGGCTTGCGGCGGCAGAATGGTAGCCATCGCAGTACCGCTCTGGATGTTGATCAGTCCAGGGACTACGCTGAATTCAATTTTAAGGTGGCGGGCGTGATGCCCATTGTGCAAAACATGGACGGTTGTTACACCCCACAGGCTTAACCCGTGCGGCATCCATGTCGCGGTATGCCGCCGTGCCGTCGTTGGTGCGATACTGATTTTTGGATTTTTGCCATTAGGGTTGAGTGCGGATACCGGCAAAGCCAGTAACCGCCCCATCCAAGTAACGGATTCTTGTGTGTTTACAAGTGTCTGCCCTTGCGCAGCGGGAATCCATAACATGGCCATAAGGCATGAAATCGCTGTTATCGCTGGGGAATGTCTACTTAACCGGTGCATATTTCCGCCGTTTCCGTTCAATCCAACGCTCATTATACGCGCTATGACCCCAGAGTTCACCATATTGACATATCGCCTTTATGAATAATTTGGTAAACATCTTCCGGTTTGCCGCAACCCCTGAACCAACGGAGCGTTAATATGATAGGGGCGTCCCCGATGCCCGGGGAAGCGACTGCGACACGAGTATGCAATGGTTGGCTGGTGGAGCCGTTATTGTTTGGGTGTGGCGTGTTATCAGGGATGGTGCCGTTGTGAAACTTAAAAACTTAAAACGTTCCGAAATGATTAAAATAGCGGTTGCCGTGACCTTGCTGTTCATTGCCGGCTTTTATCTGATCGCACACTTAGCCACGATTTTTGGTCGCCCAACATCGAACGCCGTCGCATTTTACCAGGTGTTCCGCCCGGCGGGGATAAATCCGCGCCGTCCCGTGAGCGCGAATAATCCGGTGGATCCATCTTCCAAGTTCGCGAGCGTAACATATAAATTTGCCGATGCGCGGGGGACGGTGGACGTGATTTCCTATCCACATGACGCTACCCGAGCGCTGGAGGTACGCACCGCAAAGCCCGGGCGAGCTGGCCGGCCACCCTGGTTGGGGAAAGTAAAGGCCATTTCTGATCCGGTACGACAGGCTTTAATGTTTGCGCAGCTGCGCGGTCCGTGGTTGATGCGGCGTTGGCTGCTCGATGCGCACCTGAACGCCGGTCAGATGCAATCTGTGGCGCTTGCCCAGCAGCAGTTTAGAACATCCATGAACGCGTTGGTGCAATCAGAGCAGCAGGGACTTATTGATTCCTCCCTGCTGGATCGTCTGAAAAAACGGCTCAAGACCTTTCTGACGGATTCTGGAAGTGTTTCCAAGGCGGGTGCTAAAAGGCGGGCGGCACGGAAAGTTATTGCATTGGGCCGCCGGTACGCGGCCAAGATACAGCTTCAGCGCACCGCGTATCTTACAACTTATCTGAATGCGGTTATCGGGCAACTTACCGACCAGGAAAAATCGGTGCTGGCGGCACGAATCACGCCTATTTTGAGACGCTTCAATTAGCTTCACGGAAATACGACCTCGCCATGCATTTATGAACCTGGATGGTCCGGTTAAAGCGCTTAAAAAAGCGAATCCCATACACTAATTATCGGATGTAATAATTTTATGGACGTTCGTTCATGTAACGGCGTGGCTTGGCCGATGATAAGAATGCCTGTTCTATGATGCGTGTTCCCGGAGGGGCCGCATCGATGTACGAAAACGTTCTGTGGTTTTTTGTGGCATCGGTATATTTAGGCTGTGATTGGAAGTATATGTCCGTAAGTGAATTAGTTGCGTCCTTCAGAAACTTTGTTTATATGAGGCCTGAACCAATGAAGGGCAGACCCTCAAATACAACCGTGGAACTCGGATCAAGACCGACCATAAAGCCGATAATTCCATCTTTGACCGCCACTGATTCCTCTACCGCCGATGGCATTAAAATGATCGCATTGGATATGGATGGCACACTTCTTAATCCTAAAGAGTCCATCACGCCACGCGTCCATAACGCGATTCATCGGGCGGTGAAGCGAGGCATTCATGTGGTACTTGCGACCGCGCGTCCTCCGCGGAGCGTGCGTTTCTACCACCGCGCCTTAAAATTGACCACGCCGATCATCAGTCACAACGGTGCCTTAATCTGGGATGAAAAACAAAAATGTGTTTTGAGGCATATCAGTCTGCCGCACAACGTTGTCCGCAAAGTCATTGATTTCGCCCGGAACCGTTGTCCGAATGTGATTCCAAGCGTGGAAATTATTGACAGACTTTACTCGGATCATTTCGGCATTGTGCCCGCTGATGCGATTCCCGTGGGGCGCACGTTCAATCCGGATGTGATTGCTAATTTGGAAAGCTTCCTGCATGTGCCCGTTACGCGCGTGATGTTTCACGCCAAACCTTCCATTATTGACGAACTCAATTATCTGCTGCCGCAACGATTTAATCTTCAAATTGGCATATTTCGCAGTGATTCGCGGCTTCTGCAAGTGATGGCCCCGGATACCAATAAGGCCATGGCGCTTGATTTTGTCTGTAAATCCTACGGAATTAACCGCAATAATGTACTGGCAGTGGGCGATAATGCCAATGATCTTTCCATGCTGCAATGGGCCGGAATCAGCGCGGCCATGGCCAACGGTCCGGAACACATCCGTAAAGCCGCCCGCCATGTCGTACCATCCAACCGGGAAGACGGTGTTGCGGTCGCCATTGAGCGCTTTGCGCTGGCTTGATATATACTGTCGCAATGGAAACGGTGCTTCCCCAATCCATTCAATGCTCACCCCGGTCCGCGTGTCGCACCGTGAATGTATTTTTCCGTTTTCTTGACGCCGCCATTTTTCTAAGCGCATTGGTGAGTGTGGTAACCATGCAGTCTTGGCGGTGGATGGACTTGCGGTTTGCAGGTGGAGCAATTGAATTTCTGCTGCCCTGGCTGTGGCTTATGAGCCTGGTCATTTTGCAGATATTGCGATTTAGTCCTCCCGTTGATATATCTTTCGAAAGCGCCTGGCGGCTTAATCGCATGGTTCTCGTGCCAACCCTGCTGATCGTGGTTGTCCTGGTGCTCAATACCATCAGCTTTTATCACCTCAAGATACTCCCGCATGATCGCGTGCCATGGTATATGCCCATGTCTTTGCCGGTACTTGTCGCATTGGTACTTTGGCTGATCGGGCGGCCAGATTGCATGATTGCCATGGCTGGTAAGAAGACAGCCCAGATCACGTCGCCGTGGAGAATAATCCGCTATCGAGCGTATGATGTTGGGTATATGGCGGGGTTATTATTGCTGATCTTATGGATCTTTCACGGCATGTTTCTTTCCGATCCACCGCCTCGCGCGATGGATGCGGACATCGCCATCGTGTTCGGTGCCGGTACTGGCCCGGGCGACACTTGCGACTATACGCTTCGCAACCGTGTGATGGAGGGGGTTCGACTTTTCAAAGCGCACCGGACAAAAAGGCTGCTTTTAACCGGGCGTGCGCCACGCGGTAGAACCAATCCGTATCGCAACGAACCGATGGCAATGCTCAAACTGACTTTAGCCTGTGGCATTCCAGCCCATGCCATTATCGTGGATTACCATGGTAATAACACACGTTACAGCGCCTATGACGCGGTCGCTTTAATCAAAGCCGCGCATTGGCGCAAGGTCATCGCCGTCAGTTCAGATTATCATCTTCCGCGCATTGCGCTGGCCTTTCGGCAACTGGGCCTTCATGTATGGACGGTTCCAGCGCGGGCGGGGCTTTGGCCGGAGGCCAATCCGTGGGCGATGGTTCGGGAAATCGCGGGATATCCGGTATATTGGCTGGATCGGAATTATCACCGCCCGGAGGCCACACCGTGAGTTTTAAACATCTGCACATCAAGGTGTTCAAGTCCCGCGGTGAACTGTGGGTAATAGACGGCGGGGCTATCCTGAAAATATATAAGTGTATAACCGGTTCTAATGTCGGTGATAAAGAAATCGAAGGCGACCGTAAAACACCGGAAGGCCTATTCCATATTGTGTACAAAAATCCGCAGAGTAAATTTCATCTGTCAATGGGGTTGGATTATCCCAATGAAGATGATGCGAATCGCGGACTGGCGGGCGGACTGCTTTCTCCGGACATACATCGGCGGTTGCTGGAGGATATCAACCACGGTAATCTGTCTGATGAAAAAGTGCAGAATCGCGTTTGGAAAACTCCGTTGGGCGGAGAAATATTTATTCATGGCTGTGCCGAAAGCCGCACCAGCACGGCCGGTTGTGTAGCCTTGACCAATCCGGACATAACAGAATTATACGCGCTTTGCCCCGTGGGCACGCCGGTGGACATTATCGCATAATGGCTGTAGTGCTCTGTCACACCTAAAAATTAGAATTGATCGGCCACAAACGCCCCAGGGGCAAGGAGCCAACTGGAATGCTAAGGTTATTGTTTGGCGATGTCTGATTTACAGCGTTACCAAGTCGGGCTGGGCATGTTTAGTGGCGGTATGGGCGGCCAGATATTCCGCCGGCTTTTCCCAATTGAGGTTGTCGATTACGCAGTTAATGTAATCCGCACGATGGTGGCCGAAATCGTAAAAATAGGCATGATCGCATAAATCAATTGTTAAAATGGGCCGCGCGTCCCAGAATGGAAACAGGCCATTGTGTTGACCGGATAAATTCCATAACCGCCCGGTAAGATGATCCAGAACCGTCCATGTCCAGCCACGGGTAACCAGTGCTGTCTTACGCAGGTCTTCGATGTAGTTTTCCATGGTGCCGAAATTGGCCGCGATACGATCTTGAAGAATTTGCGGGGCCGGTGTTTTATGGTCGCCGAGAATTTCAAAATACATTTCATGGTTTCGGACCGCGGCCAGGGCAAAACATAAATCGCCTTTTATGTTGACAATATCCGTCGTATGGACGATGCGCACTGAATTCTGAATGGCGTTGAGTTGAGCGGAAAGTGCATTGGCTTTTCGCACATAACCGGCGTAAAGCTGGTGGTGTTCATCCAGCGTTGTACGGCTTAAGCCGGCGACGGAAGCCAGATTCTTAAAATGATGCGCTTCCAAGAGACATTCCATGGCATTTGCTCCAAATCAATGACACTCAACTGACGCGAATCCATGCCGCATACCGAGAACCGCTCCATCGGTTTGAATGATTTTTCTAACTTCAGTGTAAACTCATTCCATCATGGATACAAGGGGCGATAATAACTCATTCCAACTTTCGTAAGACAATTGTCCAGAGCCTGATTGAGTAAAGGTAGCGCCACGTTAATGGGATGTTAAATACGGAATCGAATTCAACAGGGCATGGGCGGTTAACACGGATTCTTTCACTTGAGCGGCGGTTAACGGGGCCTTATCAAGTCGCAAGTTCCAAGGCCGGAGGCGCGGTTTTAGCGTTCACACCAGCCATTTCGATATGCTTAGGTGCTTCCTCCGTCGCACCGAGGATTTCCGCGGCCTGCCGATCAATTTGTTCTTCCAGCATTTGTCGCAATCGTCCCAGTGCCCGGACTTCCAGTTGCCGGACGCGAGCTTTGGTAACGCCCATCTGCTGGGCAATCTGGGAAAGGCTCATCGGCCCCTGCCCGGCTTCCAATCCGTAATGTGAAGCCAGAAGATCACGTTCCCGCCGTGGCAGTTTCATCAATGCATCCATAAGCCGCCCCTGTATCAGCAACATATCGACGGCATCGGGAATGCTTTGTTCCTGAGATTCACCAATCTCATCAAGCAGATCGTTCTGCGTGGTCACCATGTGTTCATCCACACGTGTGCTGTTATCACCGATTCGGCGGGCGAAGTTTTTCATCAGTACATAAGTTAGATACGTGCTGAACTTAATACCGCGTGAGAAATCAAACGTGTCCACAGCCCGCATCATCCAGAGATTTCCGTCGGAAATAAGTTCAAACAAATCTTGATGGGAATGCTGGTGCTTCCTGGCCACATGAACCACAACACGAAGATGGGCCTGCAGTATCTGGTTGCGAATGACCCCCGCGCTTTGCAGAAGCGATTCAATTTCCTCGAGATGGGAAGCCCGGGCCGTGGTTATGTCAAGACGGGCCTGCAGACGGGCCGCTTTAGCTTTGAGATAATTCATTCTGCGGAATGCGTCCATCACCACGGCATGCGGAAGCACCACTTGCCGAAACACATCGGAGAGATACGCTGGAATGTCGTTGGGCTGGCGCAGGACGATCTGTTCCCGGACCTGCAAGCCGGCCAGTGGTTCTTCAACGCACTCCCGCGCTTTTGCCGGAAGCAATTTGAGAATAATCTGATCCGCATCAGGATGATCAAAAAGTGGATTGGTTACAAATCGGATCAGAAGATTTTTGACGCGTTGGGCCTTATCCTGGTTGACGACCCGATAAATACTTGAGCGGGTGCGGCAATAGCGCCGCGCAAGGCAGTCAATGGAGATTCCACGATCCAGACAATCCACAATGATGCGCTTGTCCTGCGTTGTCAGCGGACCGGGGGTATCCGGGAAAATGGCTTGCTCAGGATTTTCCGCATCCCATCTGCGGATCACATATCGAATCGTTTCCGGGCTGCGCTTGGTGTGTCGGGCGATGCGGCGAGAAATATTCTTCAGACAACACTGGCAATGCGCAGCCAGCCGTCGTGCCCGGCGAATAATGTCCGCCTTTTCTGCATCAGAAAGCTGCCGAAACCGCGCTGATTTTTCCACCCGTGCCGCAAATTGCGTTGAATACCGTGTCACATCAGCGGCTGGGAAGCCCAGGCGTTTAACCCCATCGGGATAAACAAATCGCATGGCCGCCAGACCGCGCCGCCGCCAGCGCTGTATGGTTTTAGTGGAAACGTTAAATCTCTGTGTAATCTGTTCAAGGGAAATAACATCGCCGTCCGCTTCCGCGACCGAAATATTCAGTGTGTCTGAAACGGTTTCCACCAGCCCGGCAATATCGGCCAGCAAAGCCCGACCGGAAATAAGGTGATCCGCGGACTCTTTGGGGCGATAACCGGTTACACGAAAAAGTACAAACTCCCAAGGATAATCTTCGGTGGCATCAATCTCGCCCAGCAGGCGCAGCGCAGATTTTAACTGCTGGCGCCTTTTGGCCATTGGCGTAAACGACATCTGTTTCGCCAACTCCTCAATTTTTGGATCCGACCAGATCATGGAGGGCATACTCCTTTCAATCTATCTATATCTTATCTGCGTTTTAGTGCGTTGAAAACAAGAAAATAGCCATTTTTTCTAATTGTTCGGAAGTCCGGCAAGGCTGACAAGCGATTGATAGCCCGTTAATTCATACACAAAGTTATCCGCTTTTACACATTGTCCAATAACTATTCACTATTATAAATTGTATGTGCCTAAACCCGGAATAATTGCAAAAATGACGAGTTCCAGCGCTACACCATAGAAACAACGGATTGGACAAGACGGACACGGGATTTCGACGGCAAAAATTTCATGTCTTCAGAATTTCCTCCGCCAGGCATTGGGTATGTGGGGTGGGCAGGGCGGTTAATGAAGTAATGAGTAATGAATAAAATACGGATAAGGCGCTGCGATTCAACGAAACGCTGCGCCCAATGAGTGACGGGGTTAACCGCAAAGTGGCGTAAGAACGCAAAGTGGCGACGACCGTATTTGAACCGCGAGTTGCGGAGGTAAGCGGAAGGGGTAGCCGCTGCGGCGGCTGGAGCAGTAGAACCTAGCGTGGCTGCTCCGCACAGCAATTTTACGCTGAGTCGCGGTGAATACAAAGACAGAAAAGCGCAACCACAACGACACCGACCTCATACCATGTGGCGAAAGCGATAGCCGTCGGTTTTCCGCCCGCCCATCAATTCACAATAATGTTCTCGAATGCCGGACAAAGTCACATTCGGACGCGCTTTCGCAAGCAACATCCAGCCAGCAACGCTATCGACCCAATCGCCACCAATCCAAATGATGCCGGAACGGGAAGCGGGCCACCAAGCGGAGTGGCATGGATGGGCGTGGTAAAAGTTGGACTCGCAAAGTCGATTTCACCCACCGAGCTGATATTGGCCACGGCGAGATTGCCGGTGATCGTGCTGCCGCTGGAGAGTGTTGCATTCGGGGCCAGAATCGAGCCAAAAAATCCGGAGGTTAACGTAATTGATGTTGCCTGGCTGAAATTCCAAAGTACATTGTCGGCGATAGTCGAATCGCCATTAAAATTAATGCCGCCCGGCTCCGTAAAACTAGTGCCCGATACGTTAATCAGCACCTGTTGATTTGAACTCAATCCGGTAAACTCAATGCTATCGTTCTGGCGGAAATTTGACGAGCTGACATTGAAAACAACAAAATTTCCCGCACTGGTCGGGATTGTAAAATTCATACTGTTATTGCCCGTCTGAACCGATACCCCGCTGGTGGTGGTCTGTCCCGCCCAGCTATTGGACGCGCTGGTCAGTGCATTTGAAAAATTAACAAGATCAGTGGCTGGCTGTGACGACCCCGAATTTATTGCCCCGCCGCCATTGTCGGTGAAGCCCGTGGCCGCCGTCCCGCCGAGCAGCACGCCGCCATTGTCCACGTGAACGGACGACGACGTAACACTGCCCGTCGCCTCGAGGCCAATTGTATCTCCGCCGGGTAACCGCTGGTCGGCAAAGGTTGAGCCGTCTACATCGCCATTGATAAATGTACTTCCCTGAATGTCGCTGTTGTCGTCAAAGTTCCCCACCGCAGTGCGCCCGCCGTTCCCGTTCGGTGCCCCCAGAACAATCACGTTAAATTCTTGCATCGGGAACACTGAACTGGCATTCGCAATATGCCCCGACATTCCCGCGACAGCACAAAACGCGCACGCGGCAATAATGCCATACCCATTACTATTAAACTTCTGATTTTTTTTCTTGCTCATCAAATTTAGGAGGTTCATATGAACTCTCTCCTTCAACATAGCAACTCACAGCGGCATATTCCAATCTACCACGTACCGGAAATCATGTTGTCAGATTATCGAACTACGCTGATTAAGTCAAATTATGTATTTGTGAAATAAAATTATTGGTCGTTGGCAATTTTTTGTTGTCAAGAAGTACGAATGTCCCCCTGTCAGCCAAAGCTGGCGCTGTGGTTCGGTTTGACCACGCCAATTCTCCCGGCTGTTGGTCACGTCCTGGACTTAATTCCGCATACGCCGAACCTCGAACTTCAATTGTACCGACGGCGCTGTAAAAACCAGACCTGAACCCAACGTGGGGTTGTGTACGTCTTCTTGTCCTTAGGAACTTCCCGCCTCGCAGCTTCCGTGCGACACGCGTATCACCGAACAAACCTTGTCACGGCGCAACAAATTAATCCTTCGATACAACATTCTTTACTGCCCCCAATGTCAAGGATTTCATCAGGTCAGCCACAGGGCACAGAGAATTGCGGGAGATTGCAGGTTGCCGCGTGCCAAGATCCGAAGCTTGGGCTTGTCACGGACGGAGTGCTTACGCTGGCAGATATGCACGTTGTGCCGAATATCACGTGGAGTTGATTTTTCTGGGCCTTCCGTCCGCCGATGCGGCTGTGGCTCGCGTGGCGGCCCGTGTGAAACAGGGCGGTCATGATGTTCCTGAAGCTGTCATTCGTCGGCGTTTTGCGATGGGATTGAAAAATGTTCACGCAATTTATAAATTGATTGTGAACGGTTGGATGTTGTACGATAGCGGCGGCGATGCCCAAAAATTGCTGGAAACTGGGGAAAACAGATGAGTACACCCATATCGACAAATAATCCCATGGTGGCCGGCTCCATGGCGGCCATGCGGCGGGCGGCGCTGCGGGCGCGGCAGATTGCTCGCGATACCGGTACGCCGCTGGTGGTGGTACGTGACGGCAAGGTTGTTGAAATCAAAATACGCAAAAAGACTTCTGGCTTGCGTGGCAAAAGGAAGGGGGCGGGCGTATAAATGAATCACAACAGATCGTCAATAAAGCCTGGTGCTGTGTCAAGCCAAAGTTAAAATGTCCGCTACTTAGGGTGTGCCCGTTTTTGTCGGGAAGTGAAAATTATGGCATAATAGAGGGCGTTCCGGCAGGAAAGCCGGTGTTTTCAGGAGACAGACCATGGAAGGGCTGCGACAAACGGACAAGGAATGTTTTATCAAGCAAATGGAGTCGGAGGTGAGGCTGGCGTTATCGCGTGTGATCGACGC
>JAJYGE010000305.1 GCA_021785155.1 Planctomycetota bacterium | reverse complement strand
ATTAACTTGGGATAACCGGCAACCGTGGCACTGATGGCCGCATCATCCTTTGGCTGCGTAAGCGTAACGCCCAGATTGGAGGCCGCCTGCACCACATCAAGGGTGGGTAACGGCGGCAGGGAAGAATCCCAGAGTTTCTGAAGAATTTTTCCCGCCTGCGCGGCTTGATGGTTATCAGCTAAAATCCGCGCAATGCCCAGCATCGCATACGGATCCGTGCCGGCTTTATTCAGATGCGTCAAAGCTGCGGCGTTATATCCTTGCCGCAGCAACTGCCAGCCGCGCAGACGATAATATTCCGGCGAGCCAGTTGGCAGCTTTTTACCCAGTTGAGCGACACGATGGGCGAGATCCGCGGGAAGTGTTGGATTGTAAAAGAGATCCAGCCACAGATCATCGGCCTGCAGCGATGTGTTTTTGGGATCGGCTTTCAGCGCGGCAGCAAGGCGTTTGTGTAGGCGTGCCAACAATGCTCGGGCGGTCGGACCAGAAACAAACTTCCCGCCCGTCCGATGGGTCAGCGCGATCATCAGCACCGGTGTGGATGGGTGCTTCAAGGCCAGCAATTCACCCATATAGGCCTGATATTGGTCATTTTTCCCCGCAATGGCCCAATAGGCGGCAAGATTGGCCGCCAGAACGGGGGATATGCTCATCCGGCCCTGCTGATATTGTCGAATCGCGGCGTTGGCCCAGGTGGCAGCCTGTTTATAATCATGGGCATCAGCAAGAATATCCGCTATTGCCGAGAGCGCATCGGGCTGAAATGGATCAGCCCGCAAAGCGTGCATCAATGCATACAGCCGTTGTGATACCGGTGCATCTTCCGCAGCCAAGGTTCGAGCAAGAGCCTGCCAGGCGGTTAAATTCGCCGGGTTGAGTTTAACGGCACGAATGTACATATTTGCAGCGGAATCTTTACGTCCCTGCGCTTCAAGCAGTCCGCCAATGCGCTGCGCCATGGCGCTGCGTACCTGATCGTTAAATGTTTTTTGTGCCATTACCGTGCGGTATACGGCAATGCGCGCCGCGACGGTTTGCCGCCGTGCGGCAATGGCATCAAAGAGCTCAACCTGCGCGGTGATATCATCGGGCTTGAGATTAACCAATTTCTGGAGAGCCTGCGCCCGGAGCTGATGATTTCCATTGGCTTGGGCGGCTTCAGCCAAAAGCCGCAGGGCCGTTGCGGACTGTCCGTCAACGCTCTGCGCTTCTTCCAGCAGGATCAGCGCCTGTTTTGCGGCAATATTTGCCGGCAAATGAAGATTGCGGCTGACTGTCCGCGCGTCGTCAATAAGTTGTCCGGCCATCAGATGTTGTGCTGATCCAGGACCTTGCGCATGAGCCGTGCCCAAGGTGGTGGTTACTGCACAGGCCGCCAACATGACGGTTATTACTCTTCTCCGCATTTGATACATCATCATTGCAAGCCCTTTTTACCCGTTTCATTTTACTTCATGGTACCCGGACGCATCGCGTGCGCCGAGTCTGGCGCAGAATGCCGTCCATTTCGGCTCTTCAGCGGGTACAACCCGTGACGAAAGTACCTGCGTTATATCGGTCAGATTCAATCCGGTCAATGCCGTAATCCGTTATTTTGGCGAAATTCTGGCACGCTGCAAGCCAGCCATCCCCGTACAAAACGGCCAATGACAAGTCCAATAACACGATTGCAACGCCTAAATCGCCCGGTTCAACCTTGGGCAACGGTCGAAAATCGCCCCGAATTAGTCCACGGCGGTTTACACGCGATGGCGCGGTGAGCCATTGTGCGCGTCATGCGACTGCCAAAGGGCGGCAACCTACCGCCGGGAGGCGGACCCGGCGGAGGGCCTGGTGGACCACCGGGATTTGGTGGACCACCTCCGGGCGGACCAAACGGGCCTGAATCGCATGGCCATATCAAGGTTACGCCCGGCCAGTCGGTTTGGATTAAACATACGCTGGTCATGGGAGTTACGAAGACACAAGCCGACGGCACCTTTGTGCTCACCAACGCGCCCGTGGGCCGCTACGGTGTCATGGCGATGAAACGCCGCAAAGGCTTTGGCCACGTCAATAAACCAGTTGTGGTTAAATCTGGCGGCACGGCGGATGCCGGTACGATTACATTGAAAAAGCCGCGGGCGGACCAGGTGGGCATCGAGGCCCCGGTGGGCCACCGCCAGGTCAATAATGTGGCAGCGTAACAATCGGCCTCGCTGATCTTTCATCAGCGAGGCCTTTTTTTGCGCCGACCTGATAATTCTTCGTGTAAGCTCCCGCTATCCACAATCATTTTTGAAGCCGTCGCAACTGCATCGTCAGGACGTTACCGCGGCGCTGCGGCTAGAACCAGCGGCTTAACCGGGAGGTACTTGTCGATCAGGTGCTGCGCAATGAGATTCCGTTGATTCAAAAGTTCCTGCGCGGCCAGCGGGTCGGTAGGAATGCCCGTAAGCCGCACTGGAACTTTTATCATTTTCCCATTACGCAGCAGCAGCAGTGTTATCACGCTGCCGGGTTGATGCTGCTGAATTTCCGCGCGGAAGGCGGTTGCGGTATTGTAGGCCGAAATTGTATGACCATTAATACCCAATATCAGATCATTTTCGCGCAGGTATAAACCGCCGGGAAAACCGGCTACCGTGCGCACCACCGCCACGGCTGGAATCCATTTCGGGATTCCACGCCTTCGTAATTCCAGGGGCTTGGCGATAAACTCCACGCCAATAAAGGCACTGCCATGATGCAGCCAGTTGAATTGCCGCAGATATAGCTGCATGCAAATTCGCAGCAGTCGGTCGCGTTGCTCCGGATTTTTCGCTTTTACCATCGCCGCGGCAAGCTGCGGCAAAACAAATCCCTTTGTGGACAACAAGCTCCGCTCCGCCCGCTGCCGATTTTTCCACCTATCCGATGCCAGAGATCCCACGTTAACCGCCACGCGCCGCTGCAGGGCTGTGGAAGCATGGGCCTGCGGGTCGCTGGCAGTGGCGGCACATGCGACGCGGCTGGTGATTGCCAGCGTACCATACGTGATTGCAATCACGCACAGTGGCAGACAAAAACGATAAACCGCAGCAAGTGGGGAAGGGCCGGTATTGCCGCGGCAATCGGCGGTAGGTAGGAAGTTTATTTCCCGCAACATCCGCTTCACAATGCCACATGCACGCTTGGCTTGAGCATGGGCGGATTTAAAATGTGCTAATGCTTGGCCCATGGTCGTACCGGATCCCAAAATGTTGCAGTCGTTTCGCGCTTGCATCGCAGACTCCTGATCTCGCGGCGATTAGCCGTGAACCAGTTTTAACATCCAATAAGCCAATGGAGCGGCAAAAACGGCCGAGTCCAGCATATCCAGCACGCCGCCAAAACCCGGCACAAGGCCTGAATCTTTCACGCCGGCATCACGTTTCAACAGGCTTTCCAGCAAATCTCCCATTTGTCCCGCCGCTCCCAGCACTACGCCGGCAAGCAGGCCTTCCCACCAAGCAAATTCGGGCGAAAAATGCGACAGCAACATGCCAATAAGAGCCGCCGCAGCCAATCCGCCAACAAAACCCTCCCAGGTTTTCCCCGGGGAAAGCCACGCGATTAATTTATGCTTTCCCAACCACCGTCCCACACCATAGGCTCCCATATCCGCCCCTTTGACCATCAACAGAATGGACACCACCATACCGGCGGAATGTGTGAGCCTGATCGGCAGGAAAAATCCGGGCATTACCCCAAGATATACAATCGCTAATAACGACCCGCCTGCCGAAGCCATGGCTCCGTCAATTTTCTGATTCCGACTGTACATTACCACCGCACCCACCAGCCCTAATGCTAAAACGGTTGGCACCAGATAATGCGGTTTTACGGTGTGAAACCACCATGCTACACGCACCGCAATCGGGCTGGCACCTTTAGGATGGTTCAAAAGCATCTGCGACAACTGCTCCAGCCAAGGCCAGATCATGCACAAAATGGATGCTGTCACGCATACGCGCATGGAAATGGCCACGCCCTCCGCCTTCAGCAATCGTCGCATTTCCGCCGTCGCCAGCGGAATAATACCAATTAAACTCACGGCCATCAGCGTGCCCGGCGGGAAAGACATGCACCGCGCCGGCCAGCCCGCCGACAGCGTCTGATCAAAATAAAACATCGTCAAAAGCAAGGCCCCGAACAGCAGGCCATAAATCAGACGCAATTTGAACATAAGCGCGGCACCCGTAAAACGGAATTATAGTACGGATACCACGCCTTGGCGTAAAATGGCTGCGGGAAAATTTTGCCGGCACCTTTGACTTTGCCAGGCTGTGGGCCCTCCGCAGGTGGCCATCGCGACTGCTGTTCTATTATCGGCCAAGTCGGGATATAGTTAAAGGCAAGTACTTTACCACGGAGTTGCCACCATGAAACACCCCACTTATATGATGCTTGCAAAGTTAGCAGCTATGTTCGGCGCACTGATTTGTCTGACTCCGGCTCTTGCCGCTAAGGCCGCGGCACCAGCCCGGCCAGTTATGACTTTGACTTCACCTGCCTTTCATAATCATTCGGTATTGCCCACGCGATTCACTGCGGACGGTCAGGATGTTTCGCCGCCTTTAGCCTGGTGCCATGTTCCCAGGAAAACCGTTTCTCTGGTTATAGTGATGATAGACCCGGACGCACCGGGACCGCTGGCGTTTCGGCACTGGATGATTATTAACATTCCACCGACGGCCAAAGGATTGCCGGAACACCTCCCGGCCGCCAAGCGGATTGCTGGCCTGCCATCGGCCCGACAGGGAACCAACTCGTTTGGTAAACTTGGTTATGGCGGCCCCTCTCCGCCGCCCGGCCCCGCCCATCATTACCGAATTATTCTCTACGCATTAAGCCGCAAGCTGCTTTTCGCGCCGGATTGCCTGCCCTGCCTGCATCATGCCATGGCGGGCTATGTTTTGGCCCGGGCAACGCTGCATGTGCATTACGGGCGGTAATTCAACTGAAAAGTCCCAACTGCTGTGCCCCGGGCCGACGGAACGCCGCTGATGACATCGCAGGATAATGCGACGGCAAGCCGGCCCGTCGGGCGGAAAGTTCGAAAAGATTTTCGATCTGATCGGCAAAAATGCCTTCCCCCTTCATGCGCGTGGCAAAATTGGAATCATTAAGTTTGCCGCCCCGCATGGATCTGATGCGATTGAGAATTTTCTCCGCCCGATCCGGCTTATGTTCCCGTAACCACGTTTGGAATAAATCCTTTACCGCATAGGGCAGCCGCAATGGCGTATAGCCTGCAAATGTCGCCCCGGCTGTCGCCGCAGCCTTGAGAATATCCGGCATCTGTTGATCCGTTAAACCCGGTATCACCGGTGCTACCAGCACGCCCGTTGGAATACCGGCTTGTGACAACGCGGTTATCGCGGCCAGACGGCGCTGTGGCGAACTGGTGCGCGGCTCCATGATTGCGACCAATTCCGATTGCAGCGTTGTAACGGAAATAAAAACCGCCACCGCGTGATGGCGTGCCAATTCTCCCAGCAAATCAATATCGCGCGTAACGAGATGATTTTTAGTGATGATGGAAACCGGATTTCTAAATTCCGCCAGCACTTCCAGACAACCGCGTGTAATGCGCAAAGTACGTTCAACGGGTTGATAACAATCCGTAACGCTGGCCATGGAAATAAGTTCCCCCTGCCAGTGTTTATGCATCAGCTTTTGCCG
>JAJYGE010000176.1 GCA_021785155.1 Planctomycetota bacterium | reverse complement strand
GTAGCGGTTATTGGTTTTGAACCGGCCATAGAGCTCAGCGATTTGGTCCGGGGAATCGCCGCCGGGAACGGCATTGTCGGCGGATTCATCGGCAAAATCCAAAAGCGCATCGCCGTCATTAATGCCGGTTTCAAAAATGGCGGCATCGCTGGAACCAATGGGGACATCCAGGTCATTTTGCAATGCGTACACCACCACTTTATCCCGCAAAATGTGGCGATCCATGGTTAATTCAAACGCGGCTCCGCTGCTTTCCAGGCGTTTGAATAATCCTGTGCGGCAAAAGCCGATGAGATGTTTTCCGGCGCGCGAAAGATCACGAATAATCTCTTCATGCTCTTTTTTATTGTCCGGACGGTACAGTCCGATTTTGACATAATTGCCCAGGCCATAGCGCGGCAAATGCAGCGCGTTAATGGCGTTGACGGTTTCGTCACTGAACATGCGGGCGTATTGATCCTGCGGGTCTTTTTCATTAATGGCGAATGTGACGCTTTTGGCGATCCGATCCGGAAAATAAGAGCGCTTTCCGCTGGTGAATTGCAGATAAGATCGGCCATTTTCCGGATCGACTTTTGCATAATTCTTTTTAATCCAGCCGCGGGTGCGACGGATCAAAAATTGATCCATGAGAATCCGCCAATCTTCCGCCAGATCGCTTTTTTCAAAGGCGACAATGGTGTGCGGATCAGCCTGCGTCTGGGCGGATAAAGCGTCCAGTCCGCGCGTGCGGATGAAATGTTCGGGGCGTACGGAAAGCTGGGTTTCCGGACCAAGAAACAGCCGTAACTGGCTGGATAAATCCAACAAGGTTTTGTTGTACGGCGTGGCGGTTAACAGGATCACCTGGCAACTGGCACGCTCAATGTAATCGCGGACGGCTTTATACGCGGCGGTTTCGCGGTTGCGCAAATTATGGCTTTCATCAATAAGCACGGTGCGGAACGGCTTTTCATCCTTTAACAGCCGGTGCACCAGGCCTAACGACACGACTTTGGCGTTGACGGCGTAACGGATGCGATAATCTTCCCACATGCCGATAAGATTCCGGGGGCAGATAATCAGCGTTTCGTGATTTTTCTGTTCCTGGAGAACTTTGGCAATCGCCGAACCGATCAGCGTTTTACCCAACCCCACCACATCACCGATCATCACGCCGCCATGCCGCTCAATGATGCGCGCCGCCATTTTTACCGCCGCGATTTGAAAATCCAGCAACTTATTGCCGAACTCATCAGGAATGTCATATTCCTCCTGACCTAAACGCGCATCAGCGGCCAGGTGATAGGCCATTTTAAGATAAATATGATAAGGCGGCGGCTGAATTTCCCGCGCCCAACTGTTTTCAATAATTTCCGCCAATTCCCGGGATATGTCCATGCAGAAGCGGTCCATCCACCGATCTTCAAACCATTTGGCCAATTTATCCCAAGCGTCCGCATCGGTGATATCCACATTTAATTCACCCTGCTTGGAAAGCCCAGCCATGGTCAAATTGCTGCTGCCCAGATAGCCGATTTTGGGATTCAGCGCATCGAGGCGTTGCAGCAGATAGAGCTTGGCATGCAGGGGATGTTTGAGGAACAGCTTAACCTGCAACTTCCCGGTACGAATTTGCCGGGCCAGGCGGCGCAGGCCGGCCTCATCGGCATCCGTGGGCGCGCCGAGCGTTAATTGATCGCGAAATTCCTCCGCCAGTTTTTTCTGCCATCGCCTGGCACCGGCGTTGTCTATTTCATCAGCTGAATTGGGCAGCGTTGCGGTGCGCAGAAGTTGTTCTTCCGCCGGGCGGTGCATTCCGACGAGCAATCGGCAGCAGTTGCCATCGCCGCCGGACCATTGCTCGACATATTGGTCGATATGCCGCCAGCCGCGGAGATTAAAATAACCGACGCAGAAATCCGCGCGACGGGAAACTTCCATGGCTTTTTGCAGCGTGGGGAGCAGTTGCAATTCAATATTATCAAATATCTGTGGCACTTCGGCTGTTCCTATAAGACCTGGCAACCGGCTCCGAGATTCAACTCATCCGCCTCGCCGGTTCATTCTTTTCATGTTGGCGGATGTTATGCCCCTTTACGAAACTAATCAATCACCCATGGCGTTAACATTGCGATGTTGGCGATTTACCTGTACAATAATGAACTTTGATATTGTTGATGGATTGTCGAATACTCAAGGATTAGGATATGGCACGCAGAAAGAGAAATCACAAGTTACGCTGGGCCGGCAAAGCCGCCAACCATGGTCGCAAACCCAGTCGGGGCCGGATCAAGGGTTGGAGCGCTAAAAACTACGGGTTGTGATACACGCCTGAAAATCGTCAAAGAAATTGGGATAAGTCTTGGCGACACAGCCGGGATTCTCAATTTCCATCCCTGCGATGCGCGTGGACGCCACGGCAAATGCCATGGCCATACGATGGTCGTCGTATGTGCTGATGCGGCCCGCGTGGGGCTTTTTCGGGGGATTGATCACAATGCTGTCGGAGGTGGTGGATACCACCGCGCCAAGTTTGGTCAATTCCGTTTCCAAAGCCGCGAGTCGATCCGTCTCTTTCACCCGCAAATTGCCAACATTAAAAATGCGTGTTGGACCCTGGGCAAATAATGCTACCACCGCCAGTGTCTGGACCATATCCGGTATGGCATTCATATTCACGGTAAGGCCGGTCAGGTTTTGGCATCCGCGAATATGAATGGCATCGGATTCCATCATCATTTCGGCTCCCATTTGCCGCAACACATCGGCAAACAGAACATCTCCTTGCAGCGAATCACGCCCCAGGCCACGGATGGTAACCTGTGAATCCGGACAGATTGCCGCCGCCGCCAAAAAGTAACTGGCATTGCTGGCATCGGGTTCAATGGCGTATTCACGGGCTTTGTATCCACCCTGATTGGGAATATGAATGGCACGGATGGACGTTGAATTCTCCGCGCCGTGGCTGATTTGGCAGGTAACACCGAATTGTGCCATCATCGCGAGGGTCATGTGCACGTATGGTTCGCTGGTAACCGCCCCGATTAACTCCACCACCACCGGGCTGCGCGCCAGCGGAGCCGCCATGAGAATCGCGGAAATATACTGGCTGCTTTGGCTGGCGGAGAAGCGGCTGATGCCGCCGGCCAGGCCTCCACCCACGCGCACGGGTGGAAATCCCCGCTGCCCGGCATAGTCAGCCGACGCGCCGATGGCTCGCAATGCTTCGATAAGTTCGCCAATGGGGCGCTGTCGCATGCGTTCCACCCCATCCAGAAGATACTCGCCCGCGGTAGCGGCGCAGATGGCTGTCAGAAAGCGAATGGTTGTACCTGAGTTGCCGCAGAATAATTCCGCTCTGGTGTTGGTCATGCGTCCGCCGAGTCCCTCAATGGTGACGCGACAGGCCGATTTCTCCACCACCAACGAAAAGCCCAGTTTCTCCAGAGACTCGATCATACGCAACGTATCATCCGCGAACAGAACGTTCGTAAGGACGCTTTTTCCGTGTGCCAGAGCGGCCAGCAGCAGCGCGCGGTTGGTGATGCTTTTGCTGCCCGCAATGCGCGGCGCGGACCTGAAGGGCCGCACCGGTGGGTTAAGTGCAATCACGTCTGAATGGCTTTGAGGCATAGCAATAAAAAACTTCCCGGCTTTCCCGCCCGATCAAGGGGCTTGCAACGCCGATATCCGCGGCGGAATCGCAATTTTCGGGAAGAGTTTCTGCACCGCACCCGTTTGGGTTTGCGACCCGGTAATGTGATTGACCGCCAGTAGAATAGCAGCCGGCTTACTTTCGGCACCAAGACCATGAAGAGAAAAATCTGTCGTGCCGGTAATGGCATTCATGGCGTCGGCGGAATTCGCAATAGCTTTGAATGCGAAAAGTGTTTGCATGTGATCAAGAAGGCCTTGGTTGAAATATTGGGCGGTATAGCTCATCAGTTGCGCTAATGTGCTCATGGCAGCGGCTTTTTGTGCCGCGGTCAACGTGGATCCATGCGCAACGGCTGCGGCCAGATCGGCCGCCAGACCTGTGGTAATATCCAGATTGCCCGGCACGACTTGCTGATACTGGGCAATAGCGCGTTGCAAAGCTCCGGCGGCCAGATTGGCGGTGTCGGCGGGAATTGGATTCTGGGTCAGCAGAGCATCGCACATTTCCAGGGCGGCCAGTGGATCCGTTTCGACAGCCAAGGCCCGTTCCACTGCCCTGATCGCCTGCTGATACGCGGGGCCGATAGCCATGAGTTGGGTAAATATCCCTCCCAGTCCCTTGGCGGCCCAATAGCGCACGGCGGGGTTTGAATTGGTTAAGGCCTGTTGCAGCGCCGATTGTGTGCTGATGTCATGAATGGACGCGATCGTGATCACGGCGTTGAGCGCTGCGGTCTTGTTGGAGAGCAAGGCCGAAAAATCGGTGGCAACCTGTGTGCCAAAATCGTAGGTGAATTCTGCGGAAGGGGCGCTGGTGCTGGAGTTCAGCGGGGCCAGCAAATGCCGACGGGCGCGAACCATGGCAGGTGTGTCGGCGGCGGCGGACATTTGTTGGGCATAATACTGCACGAAAGCCGCAATCTCCGCTTGATCGGAAGCCGAGGGCGTGCCGCGGCTGGACGGCGGCAGCGGTGGGGCGGCCGCGGATGCCACGTGTGTCAAAAACAATCCCGCCATACCCAGCAGGGGAAATAAAAAGTGATTTCGCCGATTACCCATAGTTTTGTTTCTCCGAGGCGATAATGGCCTGAAAGGCCCGCTTCACAGCAGCGGGCCTGAAATTCTCGGCCCAGAGCCATCCGCACAATGCCGAACCGTAACACGCGATTCGTCGCATGTCAAGATTCACGTTGTTAACAAGCCCTTGCCGGTACGGGATAATAACGGGTAAAGTAAAATGCAATTGGGAGCCTTGCGTTATCCTGTTCGGGTTTTGAAAGGTAAATATCATGATTGATGTTGTATTATTGCCCTCTATGCTCAACCAAACATTACTGCCCCAGAGTCAGGTCGTTATCTTTGATGTTCTGCGGGCCAGCAGCACCATTGTCAGCGCCTTAAATAATGGTGCCCGGGAAGTCCGGCTGTTTTCCGATGTGGATTCCGTGTTGCAGGTCCGACCTTCGGTTCCGCCGCCAGTGGTGTCCGCGGGCGAACGTGGGTGTGTAAAAGTTCCCGGATTTGATCTTGGCAATTCACCGGCGGAATATGAAACGCATCGCATTGGTGGTGCCTCCATTTTGCTTAGTACGACCAATGGCACACGGGCCGCGGTAGCGGCGCAGGACGCATCTGAAATATTTGTCGGTTCACTGCTCAACGCCCAGGCAACCGCGCATGCGTTACAGCCCCAACTGGATCATCTGCACACGCTGCTGGTGCTGTCCGGAACGGACGGGCAATTGGCGCAGGAGGATGTTATCGGGGCGGGGGCGGTTTTGTGGCATCTTCTGGGTGGAACTTATCGCATTGACCTGCCGTATACCGATGCGGCCTGGATGGCCTATCACTGCTTCTCGGCGGTACGGGAGCGGCTGGGGGCGGCGTTACGGCTCGGTGGCGGCGGAATCAACCTTATTGAAGGTGGATTTGAAGATGATATTGATCTATGTGCAAAGCTTAATAGTATGCCCATTGCGGTGCGGGTGCTCAAGGATCCGTTGCGGGCCGTTGTGGGATTTGACCGGCACAAGTAAACGCAACGCGGCGGCAGCGCCAG
>JAJYGE010000512.1 GCA_021785155.1 Planctomycetota bacterium | reverse complement strand
CCTTTGGCCTCAAACAGGTGCTGAAAATCACACAAGCCCAGGCCGAGGAATTTATCACCGCCTACAAGCAGCGTTTCCCCGGCATCGCCGCGTTTTCCCATGACTGCATCGCCCAGGCCGAACAGCATGGCTTTGTCACCACCATCCTTGGCCGCCGCCGACCAATTCCGGAAATAACCTCGCACCAGCAATCGGTACGAAACTTCGGTCAGCGAGCCGCGGTCAATACCGTTATTCAAGGCTCGGCGGCGGATTTAATTAAACAGGCCATGGTTCGCATTGCGAAAATCATCCATGACGATGCAAGAATAAAACTGCTGCTGCAGGTGCATGATGAACTGGTCTTTGAATGTCAGCGCTCGGCGGTGGACGAATTCACCGCCCTGATCCGGCACGAAATGGAACAAGCCATCGTCCTGACCGTCCCGGTAAAAGTCGAAGTCCACTGGGCCGAGAACTGGCTGGACGCCAAGTGAAATTCCAAGTGGAAACGAAGCATGATTACAACCCAACCAAGTATTGTAAGTCTCTCAATAAGCATGGGTTAAGTGCCATCCTGCGGTTGCATCCATAAAGCTCTTAAATTAACAGTAGAAAATGCTCTGATATTCGGCGTGTACGGTGTCATAGAAATATTCCGCGCTGCGGCGGGAAACCAGTGGGCCATATCAATGACCGCGTCCGCCGCATGACCTCCCCGGCATACGGATCGCCCTGCGCCATAGCCGGTGAAATAGCCGGCCAAGTGCGGTAGTTTTTCCGAATCAGCAGTTCGGAACCTCCGGCGATTGGGGCATCGCTCAGTGGTCACTTAGCGCAGCGAGTTCCTGAATTCTTTCCACATCGCGCATTGGCGGCTGACCAAAGTGCCGCTTGTATTCCCGGCTAAATTGTGCTGCATCTTCATAGCCGACACGGTAACCCGCCTCACCGGCGTTCAGGCTTTCGTTTATCATCAGCCGCCGTGCCTCCTGGAGGCGAAGGTGCTTTTGAACTGCAACGGAGTCATCGCCGTGACCGCCTTGAAATGCCTGTGAAACGCGGAAACGCTCATGTTCACACTTTTTGCAATATGGCCCACCCGCAAGGATCGCGTGTATCCTTCTCGCAACATTTTTATCGCGCCAACGATCCGCTGCGCGTCGCCGCCGGTGCTCGCCAGGTGCGCCATTCGCTGGGCCTGAGCCCCGGTAAGCAGGCGGTAAATAATTTCCCGTATAACCAGAGGTGCCAAGGCGACGTAGTCCGCTGAAACTTCCGCCAGTCGTACCAGCCGCAGCACGGCATTCAGCAGGTTTACGTCCAATGCGCTGACATTGGCCGCTCCCACACTGAAATGCTTATTCCCGCAGTTAAAGCCTACATCAATCATCACCGACGCCACCATGGCCGGCATAAGCCGCAGCCGCAGGCCAAGATAAGGTTGAGCGGGCGTCGCTTTCACAACTTGCCCGATCATTGGCAAGTCCACCGTAGTAATCAGATAATTGGCGGGATCATACCGCAGCGTCTCCGCCCCCCATATCAGCATTTTGCTGCCTTGGGCAATAACGCACAGTGCCGGTTCATATAGTACGTGCAACGGCTGCGTGGGCCGATTTCGGCGATAGCAAAGCAACCCCGGCTGTAACTCGCGCGAACCATCGCGCGGGAGAGCACTGGCGATGCTCCGCGCAAGTTCCTGTTGATCCGAGTGAAGGCGTTGCAAACCCCCGGTCCCGGTGCACGGTTCTACCGGGAGAGGCAAATCAGTGTGAAAGAGGGCGGTCATTGGGCGACTGCTCCCGGCAAAGACGCAAACATCTGGAGAATTATACAATTAACTGCGAGGATTATCATACCACGCAATACCTTCACATGACTACAATGCCTTGCAGTGGTAGACGCTCCGGGCGTGACACCATTCCCGGGCAGGCGGCAAAATCGACGGCCTAAATGCCGGCGCTAAGCGAATGGTTGGTTCTGGAAACCCGCACCGCAGAGGCCTGCCCGGTTTTATTGCCACGCCCAACGCTCTTGAGTTTCAGTCGCGGTGGTTAAGATAAGCTGAAAGCTCTTTTGAGGAGACCTCCTATGGAAATCAAACGCAGCGGCTCACAACCTTCCGGAAAAGGTCCGGCGGACTGGTTTACCGGCACCGTCCGCATTGACCCGCTCATGGCACCGCCCGAACCCGCCCGCGTTGTCGGTGCCTGCGTCACCTTTGAACCCGGTGCCCGCACAGCTTGGCACACGCACCCTCTGGGCCAGACACTGATTGTCACCGGCGGCTGCGGCTGGGTACAGCGCTGGGGAGAACCGCGGCAGGAAATCCGTCCCGGAGATGTGGTCTGGTTTGCCCCAGGCGAAAAACATTGGCATGGCGCAACCGCCACCACCGCCATGACGCATATCGCAATTCAGGAGAAACTCAATGGCAGTGCGGTGGACTGGCTGGAGAAAGTCAGCGATCAGCAATATGAGTCCTGCCGCTAAGTGTAAAATGTATCAGACGGTCATGAAAACAGGAGTATTTAAACATGTATCAGGCAAAAGCATATTCAGCGGCCAGTGCCACTGCGGCGCTCGGCGGAACCACCATCCAGCGGAGGGAGCCGACCGATCAGGATGTGCAAATTGACATTCTTTTCTGCGGCGTGTGCCACTCCGACCTGCATCAGGTCCGTAATGAATGGAGCGAGGTAATGCCCACCGTTTACCCCTGTGTACCGGGGCATGAAATTGTCGGACGTGTGACTAAAGTAGGCGCGGCGGTGAAAAAATTTAAGGCCGGTGACCTGGCGGCCGTGGGTTGCATGGTCGATTCCGATGGCACGTGCCCGCACTGCCGTGAGGGTTTGGAGCAGTTCTGCCCCAACGTGACGCTTACCTACAATTTTCCCGATAAACACACCGGCGCGGTAACCTACGGCGGCTATTCGGAAAGCGTGGTAGTAAACCAACGGTTTGTGCTGCGCGTTCCAAAGAATCTTGACTTGGCCGGCGCGGCGCCGCTGCTGTGTGCCGGCATTACCACCTATTCGCCCATGCGACACTGGAACGTAACGAAGGGTAAAAAAGTAGGCGTAGTGGGCTTGGGCGGCTTGGGGCACATGGGGGTAAAGTTTGCCCATGCACTGGGTGCCCATGTGGTGGTATTTACGACATCACCGGGAAAGAAAGATGACGCCCTGCGGCTGGGGGCCGACGAAGTAGTCATATCCCGCCATTCCAATGAAATGGCGGCCCACGCATCAAGCTTTGATTTTATTCTCGACGCGGTTTCCGCGGATCATGATATTGCAGCCTATATTAATCTGCTCAAGCGGGACGGCAATCTGACCTTGGTGGGCGCTCCGCAAAAGCCGCTGGCGGTGAGCGCTTTTGGATTGATTATGGCCCGGAGAAGCCTCTCCGGCTCCGCCATTGGCGGTATTGCCGAAACCCAGGAAATGCTGGATTTCTGCGGCCAGCACCAAATTACATCCGATGTGGAGATTATCCCGATTCAGAAGATCAACGAGGCCTATGATCGTCTGCTAAAATCGGATGTGAAGTACCGTTTCAGTATTGATATGGCTTCATTGAAAGCATAGATGGCGGCAGTCAAACCGCCGTGAGGAGTTTTTTACACCAGCGTGCAATTTCCTAACTTAAAGGAGTTTTTTATGCAAACGCGAAAATTGGGTGGTAGTGGATTGGAAGTATCAGCTTTGGGTCTTGGCTGTATGGGCATGAGCTTTGGTCTCGGGCCGGCTGCCGACAAACAGGAAATGATCGCCTTGATTCAATCCGCGGTGAATCAGGGGATTACATTTTTTGATACTGCTGAAGTTTACGGCCCATTCACCAATGAAGAACTCGTGGGCGAAGCGCTGGCACCCATCCGCAAGCAAGTGATCATTGCCACGAAGTTTGGATTCGATTTAAGCGGGACGGACCATCGTCCGGGAGCCACGGGCTTGAACAGTCGCCCGGAGCACATCAAGCAGGCGGTGGAAGGCTCGCTCCAACGGCTCAAGACCGATACGATTGATCTGCTCTACCAACATCGTGTGGATCCCAATGTGCCCATTGAAGACGTGGCGGGTGCCGTAAAAGAATTGATCCAGGCCGGCAAGGTGAAGTATTTCGGCCTGTCCGAAGCCGGCGTGCAAACCATTCGCCGGGCACACAGCGTTCAACCGGTGACCGCGCTGCAAAGCGAATATTCCCTGTGGTGGCGGGAACCCGAAGTGCAAGTGTTGCCCACGCTGGAAGAATTGGGGATCGGTCTGGTCCCATTTAGTCCCTTGGGCAAAGGCTTCCTCACAGGTGCCATTAACGCGGACACCAAGTTCAGCGGTGATGATTTTCGTCTGAAGGTACCACGCTTCAGTGAAGAAAACCGAAAGGCCAATCAGATGCTGGTCGATGTCATTGGAAAATTTGCAGCGCAGAAACATGCAACCCCCGCCCAAATTGCTCTGGCCTGGCTGCTTTTCCAAAAGCCCTGGATCGTTCCCATCCCGGGCACCACCAAGCCGCATCGCCTGAAAGAAAATATCGGAGCCGTGTCGGTCCAGCTTTCACCATCCGAAATAGGTGATCTGGAAACGGCGGCATCAAAAATCCCGGTTCAAGGCGCACGCTATCCGGAAAGCCTGCAAAAAATGGTTGGCCGTTGACGCGTCCGAGCGCTCCGGAGTTTGGGAAATCTATAGTGCCACCGAGCACCGGCCATTACAAGCCGCCTGGACCCACGAGGGAATTTTGAATTATGAGGATGTCGCAATGACCAAGCCCTACATCGTCGCTCATATTCTTAGCTCCATTGACGGACGGATTCAAACCCGCAACTGCCGGTGCGGAATCTTGCGGGTCTATTTGAACGCACTGCCGAAACTTTCAAGTCAGACGCATGGGTGGTGGGCCGCAAGACGATGCAGGAATTTTCCAGCGCCAAGGTTAACCGGCTCGGCCGCACGGATGTGTCAATCGCCAAGAAAGACTTCGTGGGCCGCCACTCGACAAAAACATACGCCGTGGTGATCGACCCGCGTGGAAAATGCCTCTGGGATTCCAACAGGGTCACTTCGGAACATGTCATTGAGGTTTTGACGGAGGCGGTTTCGAGTGCGTACTTGAAACACCTCCAAGAAAAGCAGGTGTCTTATATCTTCGCCGGAAAAACCACCATCGACCTGAAATGGGCCGTCACTAAGCTGGCGAAGCTTTTCCAGATTAAAACGATCCGCATAGATGGTGGTGGGATGATGTGGGGGGCGTTTTTGAAAGCGTCTCTCATTGATGAAATCAGTCATGTTGTCGTCCCCGTTGCGGACGGTTCGATCGGCACACCCAGCGTATTTGACGCGGAAAATGGGCATACGTCGCGCCAGGCAAAAGCCCTTCAGCTCAAGTCAATTAAACGACTTCCCGGCGGCGTTATCTGGACGCGATACCGTGTAGAGAATTAAATAATATACGCCTGTGGAAAACTTGATTGCTGCTTGCCGCCGGCCCTGGCAGTACGCGAAGAAAGAGGAATGCAATCCGGCGGGGAGTTTCGGCGGCAGCGGCGTGCTGCGCCGCTCGAAGGCGTTTTGGCATCTTGCGGAGCGTAAATACATCAGGCAATACCAGGCAGAAACGCACAATGGATGCAATCGCAAGGACGGCCATTAACCCATGTTTCCTGCGTGATTGACAACATTTGCTTGGGTTGTAATTATTCTTCGTTCCTGCTTGGTATTTCCAGGATGCTACATAT
>JAJYGE010000393.1 GCA_021785155.1 Planctomycetota bacterium | reverse complement strand
GATATTGCCCACGACATCTTCACGTAATGCAATCAGCTTTTCGCGCCCCGCCTCGCCATGCCACCGGCGAATGGCTGCTGTCACCATTTCTTCCCGATACGGTGCGGTGGGGGTATCGCATAGACGCGATAGATTGTGATAAAAAGTATCCCGCAGTTTCACAATATCGTTCCTTTACTGCCGCTGGATCAGGGCTTTCCCGAATTGGTCGCAGCCCCTTCCGGCTCATCGGGGAAAATTTCATTCAGGCCCTGTCCGTCCACGCTTCGCCGCAGCAGCAGATATAAAATCGTGTTGCTCGCAAAATAATAACTTATCACATAAGCCCCCAGCAGCGTCACCGCCAGAAACAGCCAGAAATACATAAACATCGCCCCGATCGTTTCCGACCAGTTCATCGCCCACCAGTTAATGGGCGCTATTAATTCACCGAACCGCGGCGGCTGCCACATCGCATCGAGTTTTCCGCCGCCGGTATTCCAGCCATGCAGTACGCCAAACAATGTCATGCCCCAGCCGACAAATACATGCACGCCCGCCAGCAGCACATACATCGCAAACGATAAAAACAAATAGGTCGTCGCGCCATATACCAGCAGCAGCAGGGTGTAAAACAACATCCGCCAGGGGCGCGCGTACACGTAGCTGAAACTTCGACTTATCGCGTCAAAGGAATCTGATCCTTCCACCGCCAGCGTCGGATAAATCAGGTTAAACCCGCCGATGATTCCCAGCGCCATGAGCATGATAATAAAACCGAGAATCAGAAAAACGATAAATATCGCCCCAATAAAAATCTCCCCCAGAAATGGAATCGCCCCGACAAATGATAAAATTGTCAACGCCAGTCCGGTTCCCAAAATCGTGATAAATGGCAGCATCGGGGCTTTAATAAACGAACCAAGATGCGAAACAGTAAATGCGATATTGGCCGAGAATGTGGGACGCTTCCCGGCAAACTCCAGTGCCGTCTGCCGGCATATCATCGCGCCAGCCAAAGCCGTTGCCAGCATGCTTATAATCACCAGTACCAGCACGCTTAAGATATAAAATAAACGTCGAAACAATAATCCCGCGCCATGGGCCGCACCGACAGCCCGAACCGGGGCCGCACCGGTAATCAACCACGTCGGCCCGGTGATAGACATATTCGCCAGACAGCCGGTTATCGAATTATTTTCCCACAGGCCATGGCGGCCCGTCGGCAAAATCCCCGTTCCCACCTGCACCACCGCCTGATCGGATTCTCCATTGGCGGCTTGCATCGGTGCCAATCGCAACATTGCCGCCGTATTATTCACCAGCAGATGAAATTCTCTGATTTCATATCGCATCAAGGCGGAAAAAACGCCGCGCCCAACCATGGATTTAAGCTGCCGCATTTGGTTTAACAGCTTAAACGTGGCCTGTCGACGGGATTGATTCACCATCGCGGAACTCGCGCCCGCCTGCCTGGCCGCATGAACCGCCTGGATAAACTGCCGCTCATATACCGCTTTGATCGCTCCATAAGCCGCTCCGGGGTTCTCCGCCAGCGCATCAGTCTGCGCCAGGCTTAATTGTGGCTCCACGCTCTGCAACAAGTCCATGATCGCCTGCGTCCGACTGATTCGATTTTGCTTCAGCAGATCATCGTAATATCCCGGAATTGGAGAATCAAACGCGGTGATTTCTCCCGGCATTACCTGATAACTCCACATAACATCAAAGGTTCTTCCCGCACAATAAATCACCAGAATCGCCAGCAACGCTGCGACCATGCACGCTGGCTGAATGGCCATGCGGAAGGCCCGGAATAAGGCGCTGAATTCAAATATGGAGCCGAACTTCACATTTTCCAGCGTAAAGTTCTGGTAAATTGTTTCTTCACTGGTCCGTATTGGATCACCCATCGTACTTAACGCCTCGCTGCACCGTTCCAAGTTCTTCTATGATAATGGATTTGCCGAAATACTGCCGTATTTTATTCGTGCGCCCATTCGCACCCTCTCCCGACCAGCGGACGGCCCACATTATAAGGTTTTGCCCAAACCCTGAAAAAGCGTTCCCCCGCCAGCCCATAGTGTCAGGTCACGCCAATATTTCCAGGCGGCACCGAACATACCTCTCCGTAATGTTAGTCGGTGGATTTAATCCACCGGTGGCGGGCGACTTAGCGATGCAACATCAAATCTCGCGGAATTCCGCCAGGATGACATCCTCCACTTTCTGGGGGATTGGGTTACGGCGAGGTCACTTCATGCCGAAAAACCACCAGCCCGGCGCGGCGTGCAGACCATACCGGAATGTGCCGACGGTAATGGTCGTTCCGAGAAGCCCGTACCATGCGCAGAGGTGATCCCAAAGCGTCTTTCGCCCCGGTGTGACCTCCGCCGCCGATGGCCGGCGTGAGTACGACGGTTACGTTCAGCGGGGCGAAAGTGAGCAACGCATGGATGAACTCAAAAACGGCCTGAAAATGGATCGCCTCTCCTGTCACCGCTTCAAAGCCAACTTCTTCCGACTGATTTTACACACCGCAGCCATGAACCTGCTCAACGCACCGCGTGACCACGCAAGCTTGCCGAAGGTCTTGCGGAGGGGGCAGCCATGTACCTGGCGCAGCATGGTGATCAAGGTGGCGGCCACGGTGATTCAAAGCACGCGCCGGGTGGTGGTAAAGCTCGCCGGCAACTGGCCGTGGTGGCACCTCTACCAGACTACCGCCGAACGTTCCAACGCTTTCCTCTCCACCGTCTGACTCAAAGCGGCCCCCGGCAACGATGATCCGCAAATCCGCCGTTATCGACCAGAAGCCATGGTCAAATAGCACACGGTTCGCAGGCAACGGCGGCGGTGCTATAAGCGGATGAAGATTTTTCGCTCATAGAGGAACCGGGCCAGAGTAAATGCCAGCAGCAGGCCGGTCAGGCAGATCAGCAGTTCGCCCAGGCCGGGGGCGATGTGAGTATCGAGAAATATTTTGACATTTCCGCCGACAAATCGTTTGGCCGGTGTTGTAAATTCGCCGAGGATATTATCCGCGAGATAAATGGTCAGCGGATTCATGCCGATCCAGATAAATGGCCGACACCAGCTCTGAAATTTCCACACATCCACAACCAGATAAAACGTCCCCAGCAGCAACGCGCTATATCCGCCCACCACCAGCACATAAGAAGAAGTCCAGATTTTCTTAATGACGGGAAATTCCAGGCCCCATGACCATCCCAGAGCCACCAAAAGCAGACCGCCCACGAACAGAATGATAAGTTTGCGTTTATCGCTGCTGCCGGTATCGGATAACAGCAAGCCGGCGAAAACGCCCAGCAGGCAGGTGGCAATGGCGGGAATGGTGCTTAAACAGCCTTCCGGGTCCCAGTAGGTGTACCATTTCCAGCCGGGAAGATACTGAAAATCAAATTGATTGCAGACGTTCAGACCCCGCCGATATTTACCTGTGACGTAGCTGTGGGTGGCGTAAAAAAGTTTTTCCGCTGCGGCCCAGGCCGGGCTGTTTTTAATCGTTGATGCATTACCCGGCGCTTCCAGCGCGGCCACCGCCTGCGCGTCGCCACGCTGTTGGGCGGCGTGTACCAGGCCGCTGGTGGTAAGTTGAATATTGCGAACCGGAATATAGGCCATCAAGGCCCAGTAGCCCAGCAGCAGGGCGATGCAAACGCCGGCCAGAACCCGCGGTGGAAAAAAACAGAAAAGCAAGCCGGTAAAAAAATAGGCCAGGGCGATGCGGTTGAGTACCCCCATCAGGCGAATATCCGGCCAACTGTGCGAAAGTCCGCCGTAATAAAAAATCCCCAGGAGAAACAACAGTACGCTGCGGCTGACAATACGTTTGACGGCCTGCCCGCGGCCAGAGCGTTGAATGGTTTTAGTTAATGAAAATACCAGTGATACGCCGGCCATGAAAACAAACAAGGGAAATATCAGATCATAAAAATGAAGACCGGCCCATAGCGAGTGGGAAAGTTCATACATCAGAAAGCTGGTAAATTTGTTGGGGCTTAATCTATGCAGGGCATAAACCAGTGAATCAGCGCCGATGATCCAGAACATGTCAAAGCCACGCAAGGCATCAAGCGATACCAGCCGTTGAGTTGAACCTGTATTGAGTTTGATTTCCGACGGTGCGTTCATGTTGTGTATCCCGATCAGGATAAGCGTTATGTTTCACCGTGGGCATTCTCAGGCGGACGCCAGGCGAAACGGCCAAAATTTTTCATCCCCGGGTGAGCTATGAGTTGCTGATGAGCCGGGAAGCTAATATTACAAACTCCAAGCATAGGAGTGTAACCGGCAATGTTGCGAAAGCAAGCCGCTGTGCCATTGCATCCCGCAGCGAATATCCCGTTGCCCATTGGCCGCCGGGAGCTTCGGGCTTATAATTCCTTTGATATTGGAGTATGCTTAATGAAATTTATTGTTGAGAGTATTGAAAACGATCTGGTCACGCTGAAAACGCCCAACGCGAATTACCGCAACACTTTCCGGTGTTCGTCGGCTGCGGATTTGGTTGTCGGCAAACGCATTTCGGGAAGCATTCATGCGCCAGCCCGAAAAATTGAAGCGGTCAGTCAAGGCGGGAATTATGTTGAGCCGCTTTTTGGCCGACCACGGCGAATGCAGGGGTTGGTATTGCAGCAGAACGCCACCGAAAATTCGCTGATTGTTCAGACCGCGTATGAAACCGCCGTGCAGTTACCGCGGCAGCAGCAGGCGACAGATTACCCGGTAGGCAGCCGCGTGGGTTGGGATAATGCCGATTGGCCGGAGTTTGTGGTGGAAAAATCAGCGGCAGTTCCCGCTTAGGAGTCTGTCCAAGTAATGGCCGGGATTGCGATGGGTCTGAAATGTCCCGTATGCGCGGCGGAGGATCGAGCCGACTCTGAAAGACGAGTCTGCGAGATCCGACAACAAAGCAGGCGGGGCATTTCAGGCCCACCCGGCGGGGCGCGCCGAGTTAAGCCGCGGCCTGACGATCTATGATGGGAATCCGATGAAAGTGATTCTGGCATTGGATCAGGGAACCACCAGTTCACGCGCTATTGTGTTTGATCACAACGGGCGATCTCTGGCGATGGCGCAATTGGAACTTGAGCCGATATTTCCCCAGCCTGCATCGGTGGAACATGATCCGCAGGAAATCTGGCGCACGCAACTTGCCACGGCGCGACAGGCCGTGCGTCAGGCCGGAATATCCACTTCCGACATTGCCGCCATTGGCATTACCAACCAGCGGGAAACAACACTGGTATGGAACCGCCGGACCGGTATCCCTATTTACAACGCCATTGTCTGGCAGGACCGCCGCACGGCGGATTTTTGTGAATCGCTGAAATCCGCCGGTCATGCTGACCTTGTGGCCCGCAAAACCGGTCTGATAATTGATCCCTATTTTTCCGGCAGCAAGTTGCGATGGATTCTTGATCATATCCCCGGCGCTCGGGGCATGGCCGCCCGCGGTGAATTGGCCTTTGGCACGGTGGATTCATGGTTGCTTTGGAACCTTACCGCCGGGGCCGTTCATGCCACGGACGTTTCCAACGCTTCCCGCACCATGCTTTTTAATATTCACAGCGGCCAGTGGGATGATGATCTTTTGGCGCTATTGGATATACCTCGAGCCATTTTGCCGGAGGTGCGGTCCAGTTCTGAAATATTCGGTTACTCCGCCGCGGATTTATTGGGCGTACCGGTTCCGATTGCCGGAGTTGCCGGCGATCAGCAGGCCGCATTATTTGGTCAA
>JAJYGE010000240.1 GCA_021785155.1 Planctomycetota bacterium | reverse complement strand
TCAGCCGCCGCCACAGTGGATTTGGGCCAGTCCTCCACTTCCACGGCGGCTTCACAATGGCCTGCCCGAAAATTCTTTTATCCACACCGCATCCGTTACGACAGCCAGTGCCTGATGCTCGAAAATAAACCCTTCTTCATGTACAGCGGCAGCTTTCATTACTACCGTTGCGCCAAGCCGCTGTGGCGACAGCGATTTGCCAAAATCAAGGAGGCGGGCTTTAACACCGTGCAAACTTATGTGGCATGGAACATGCACGAATTGGAAATGCCTTCCGGGCTTGATGATTATTCCAAAATTGATCTCTCTGATCTGGATGATTGGCTGACCATGGCTACGCAGGAGTTCGGGCTGTATGTCAGTATCCGCCCCGGACCGTACATTTGTGCGGAATGGGACACCGGCGGATTTCCACAATGGCTGTTGACTAAAAAGCCATACGATTATAAGGGCGAATGGTTACGCAGTGATGATCCTGTATTTATGGCGTGGAGTCGGCACTGGTATAACGCGGTGTGTCCGGTTATTGCCAAATATCAGATTACCCACAAAGCACCCGGTGTGCCGGGCGTGCTGATTTTCCAGGTGGAAAATGAATATGATTTTGTGGATTTTCCCATAGCGATCAAACAAACATACGTCGAATCACTGGTTACCGGTGCTTTGAAAAACGGCATTGACGTGCCACTGTTTATCAACTGGGGCCAATGCGTGATAGGATCAGATAATCCGCTGCTGCGGCGTGTTTTTGACAGCATGGATTTTTATCCGGGGTGGGGTGTCGACGGCGTGCTGGGATCCATTCAATGGATGCGCGGCCATCAACCCGATGCCCCCCTGATGACTCCGGAATTACAAGGCGGATGGTTTAGCGGCGTGGGCGATGTTCCTCCGTTGCGCACGCATGTTGATCATTATCGCTCCGATCTGATTCCGTCGCAGATTAATAATTTGACGCTCTTCTGCATTCAGAACGGCGTTACCGCAATTAACTACTACATGCTTTTTGGGGGTACCAATTTTGGCGGACGACCGGCGGCGGGAATCGCCACCTCCTACGATTACAGTGCTCCCATTCGTGAAAATGGCGGCGTAGGTGCTAAATATTTACGCGTCAAGGCGCTGGCCGCCATGCTCAAGGAACATGGTTCGGCTTTGGCGCAGTCCAAGGCACTGGAACTTAAGGGGAAGACGGGATTTGCCGATGTTCATCTGGCAGCCCGCCAAGCTGCCGATGGCGGTATTTATCTGTTTATTCGCACGGATCAACATGGCCATAACCGCAGCGGCGCGGCGCGTGCGACGATTGCCGGGGTGGGTACTATTGATTTCCATTATGAACTGGAACCGTTCGGTTCCAAGATTTTATATTTGCCCGCCGGTGCTACATCCTCAACGGATGGCCACTGGCTGCCCGAACCGCAGCAAGATCAGAAACGCCCGACCGATCTGCCGTCGGGTGTGACCATTCATTCCGTTAAATCCGCCGTGGATCCGGAACCATCTCACTGGAAAGCCATCAAGCCGCATCAATCATTAGCGGAGCTGGGCGTCTATGTATCGGGGTTCAGCTATTACCGCGCCAAGTTAAATCTCCATGCGCTGCCGCCGAAGGTTTCGGCCATTGCGCTGGCCGCCACGCTCAATACTTCCGACGGTGCCACTGCGAATCTTGATGGACAGATGCTGTATCCCGAAGCGGGATCAGATGCCGTTGCCATGTATGCTCCGCAAAAGCCTCTCGAACCCGGCGAGCATACCGCGACATTGGTTTATGAAAACCGCGGCCATCCCAACGGCGGAATGGGGATGGAAGCACTTTACGGCATTTCTGATGTATCCATGGTGCCCGGCACTGTTGCCGGAAAGCGCATTAATCCGTGGTACATGAAACATGTTCAGCAGCCGGAAGATCCCGCACATGCCGCCCATATCGCCACAGATACAGCAGCAAGCGGCTGGCAGAAAACAACACCGGTAGATGCGCGTAGCGCTGTGCAAATTCGACACCCCAATTCCAGCGCCATCTTCCGCACGGCGCTGCATATTACCGCGCAGGACATCGCGGCCCACAAAACCGCACTGCACTTCAGCCGCATTGATGACAACGGCTGGATTTTCGTCAATGGCAAGCTCCTGGGTACCACCAATAGCTGGGACCGTGTCTGGACGTTCAATGCCCATAAATGGCTGCATGTTGGAAAAAACTCCATTATTGTATTGGTTCAGAATGTCGGTGGCTCCGGTGGTCTGGGTGGCGTAAAGCTGATTTCCACGGCGGCTGCATCGGCATTGTCCACAATGGTTGGTGCACTGGAATTTGCGCCACAGCCAACCGGCCTGGAGTTAGGCTGGCATATGCCGCATTTTGATGATTCGTCATGGGCGCGGCATGTACTAACCGGGCAGGCGTCCGATGAAGCCAATGCGGAACTGCTGTCATGGCATCGACTGGAGTTTACAATGCCGCATGTGGATGCGAACATCTGGCTGCCGTGGTGTTTGAAAATTCAAGCTACCGGCACGGGATTTATTTACGTCAATGGCCATGAATATGGCCGCTTCTGGAACCATGGCGGTCAACGCGAGTATTATCTACCGGAGTGCTGGCTGGACCCGCGGCCCGGCGGCAAAAATGTCATCGCACTATGCCTGCGGGCCGTGGATAAGCCGGCGGAAATAATCTCCGCATCCATTGAGCCGTATGTGGTGTACGCCGAATATCAAAGAACCGAGGCATTATGAATTTATCCGCACCTGAAATTCCGGCACTATGGCGGCATCCAGCCCCCACACATTTTGATTCCAAATGGCCACGATGGGCGAAGTTTCTCGTGGTACTGATTGCCCTGGCGATCGCGTTTGTAATCGATAAACCGGTGGGACATTGGGCATTGGGCAATCCGATCACGTTCAAATCGGATATTAACCTCGAAATGATCATGCTCATGCAGTGGGGACAATGGACCTGCTCTGTGCTGGTAATTCTGGCGGTGGCGATGCTGGATAAACAAGGCCGCAAAAAGGCCATAGCTCTGGCGGTGGGGTGTATATGTGCTGTGGCCATGTGTTATCTGATCAAGGGATTGTGCGGGCGAGCCAGACCGTGGATTCTCATGGAAGGCAAATATGGATTCTACGGACCGGCATACGGCTTTGCCTCAGCGGCATACCAGTCGTTTCCCAGCGCCCATACCAGCGGCGCATTTGCCTTGGCGGCAGGTCTTTCATGGTTTTATCCGCGCGGGCGAGCTCTATTTTATGGACTGGCTCTGGATGTGGCATTTCAACGTGTTATCCGACATGATCACTTCCCATCGGATGTGATTGCCGGTGGTCTTTTGGCCGTAACAATTGTACGCAGCGTCCTGGCCATGAGTTGGCCGGGCCGGGTTATTGCCGCCATGCCAACGACATGGCAGCAATGGATTTTCACTGAGAATAATGAACAATAAAATTCATGGCAGTGTATGATAGAGCGTGTGCGGCAAATGATCATACATTCTTGGCCATGCCATCCGATTTCGCTCCAAAACTCTGCGGCAGTTCCCCGTATACGGGTATGGACAATTGATCCATGCCGAAAGAATTCGCGTTCTCAATGATCTGTGGTAACATTACTTGTAATAGTCAGGAAGGTCAGATTCTTAATTGGGCGGAGTTACCATGGGAAGCGGCAATAAGAGCGGACGCAGGAGTGGTAAGAGTGCCAACATCATTCAGCGGGATAAGAAATTACCCGGTGAAATCGACAAAGCGGGCCAGGAAGATAAGCCCAGCGCGTTGCCGACTCGCGACAGCGGCAAGACGGGCTTTGTCCCGCCATCCACCACCGCAGTGTCATTTACCCAGGGAAATGGCGAAAGCTATCACCGCCCGGACCAACCTGCGACCCAAATTCCGCGCACCACCGCACGTGATTTCCCCCCCCCACCGCTGCCAGTAAGAAAGCCCGGCTTAGCCAATATTTCATCGCCACCTGCACCGGCGGGCGATGATGATCCTACGCAGCCGCTGCTTTTTGAAATTGCGTGGGAAGTCTGCTGGCAATTGGGCGGCATATACACCGTTTTGCGCACCAAGGCCAGTACGATGGTAGAATCATGGGGAAACCGATACTGCCTGATCGGCCCGTACAACGCCGATACCGCCGCCGTGGAATTTGAACCGGCTGAACCGACCGGCCCCATCGCCGACGCGATCCGCAGACTGGAAGAAATGTCCATCCGTGTGCATTACGGTTATTGGCTTATTGATGGTCGTCCGCGCGTGATTCTGGTGGATTTCATGGCCGCGTTCGGACGCCTGGGTGAATTTAAGTACATGCTATGGAAAGACCACGGCATACAGGCACCGGACACGGATGTGGAGACCAACAATGTCGTGGTATTTGGCATGCTGGTGGGATTATTTTTTCAGGAACTCTGCCGTTTCAAGCCGGAAAATCGCCCGGTACTGGCTCATTTCCATGAATGGATGGTCGGTCCGGGGCTTATGCGGATCAACTTTCTAAAACTTCCGGTAGCCACGGTATTTACCACGCACGCGACCCTTCTGGGACGGTATTTGTGCACCGATAATCCCGATTTTTATTCCAAGCTGGATTCGATTAATCCCGATCATGCCGCCGGCCATTACGCCATCTATTCGCGCTATTGCCTGGAGCGTGGAGCAGCCCATTGCGCGGATGTATTTACCACGGTATCGGATGTCACAGCTTTAGAGGCGGAAAAGCTGCTGCATCGTAAACCGGATGTCATCACCCCTAACGGCCTGAACATCCAGCGGTTTGCCGCCCTACATGAATTCCAGACCTTGCACAAGCAATACAAGGAAGCCATTCATACGTTTGTCGCCGGCCACTTTTTCCCGTCCTATACATTTGATCTTGACCGCACGATTTATATGTTTACCTCGGGCCGCTATGAATATACCAACAAGGGTATCAACCTTTTTATTGAATCGCTGGCCCGACTTAATCATTGGCTGAAATCCGGAAATATCCCCATTACGGTGGTGGCTTTTATCATCACGCGAGCACCTTACAAATCCATCAATGTTGACGTATTGAAAAGCCAGGCGATGTTTGATGAACTCAAACTTACCTGCGAACGCGTATCGGAGGATATTGGACACCGTCTGCTGCAGGATATCAGCCGGGGCCAACTGCCGGACACGGCCAATCTGATCACGGAACAATCCATGGTCCGGCTCAAGCGCGGACTGCACGCATGGCGATCATGGAAGCAACCGGCCATTGTCACACATGATTTATGGGATGATGCGGGTGATTCCGTACTTCAGCAGCTCCGAGCCTGCCGATTATTCAACGCCAAAGAAGATCCGGTGAAAGTCATTTTTCATCCCGATTTTCTTTCCGCCACATCACCCTTGATCGGCCTGGATTATGATCAGTTTGTCCGCGGCTGCCACATGGGGGTATTTCCAAGCTATTACGAACCATGGGGATACACGCCCATGGAATGCGTGGCCAACGGCGTTGCGGCCGCCACCAGTGATCTGGCGGGCTTCGGCAGCTATGTGCTCAAACATATACATGACCCAGCCAACAATGGCCTGTTTGTGGTGGGTCGGCGTTATGTGTCTTTTGATCAATCCGCGCATCAACTCACGGAAATACTCTTTAATTTTGCACTGAAAGATCGTCGTGGCCGCATTGAATTGCGCAACCGTGTGGAACGACTATCCGAATATTTTGACTGGCATAATCTTATATCCCATTACGCCCACGCCCATCGGCTGGCCTTGGCCCGCAATGCCGATAAAGCGGCGGTCTGATCGGATTATTGATTGTTTTAAGGAACACACAGCATGAAGGCAATGGTGCTTTCCGCTAATGGCGGCCCGGAAGTATTTGTTGTAAGGGACGTACCAAATCCGGAAATACAAGCGGATCAGATTCTCGTTAAGGTTCAGGCCGTCGCGGTTAACCCCATTGATTGCAAAATTCGCAAGACCGGGGCTTTCGGCTATGGTGTCGGCTCGATTTTAGGCTTTGATGTTTCCGGTACCGTGGAACAGGTGGGTTCACTGGTGCAACATCTACAACCCGGTGACGCGGTGTTTTACTCGCCCGACTTTTCCGGCCCCGGTGCCAATGCCCAATATCATGCCGTTCGAGCCGATATCGTGGCCAAAAAGCCCGCGAATCTGGGTTACATTGACGCTGCCGCGGTTCCGTTGGCCGGCCTGACCGCGTGGGTAAGCCTGATGGAACAGGGCGATTTGCGGCTGGGACAAACCGTTCTGATCATAGGAGCATCCGGTGGTGTTGGCTCGCTGGCGGTACAGCTTGCCCATGCCGCGGGTGCCTGCGTGTTTGCGGTTTGCTCATCGGCCAATGCGGGGTTGGTGCGATCCATGGGAGCGGATCGTGTCATTGACCGGCAAAGCGAAGATTTTGTCATGGTGATCCAAAAGGAGGCAAAAGCCGTTGATCTGGTTTTTGACTGCTTCGGCGGCGATTATGCCGCACGCAGCATCCCGATTATCAAACCCATGGGCCGAATTGTGACCATTGTGGATCCCAAAGGCGATTTATCGCTGGGATATCGCCATAATATTGCGGTGCATTATGTCAGCCTCGCATTTGATTCCAACCGCCGGCGCATGGACGGCATCAGCAGGCTCGCCACGTTACTGGACCGGGAGATACTCAAACCCGTGGTCCACAAAGTCATGCCGCTGGAAAGTCTGGCCGACGCGCATCGCCAACTGGAATCCGGTGGCGGCTTTGGCAAAATTGTTCTTACCGTATCTCATTAACCTTACCGCAACCGCACATAAAATGTTCGCAAGATATTGCCGGACATATTGACGGTAAATGGCGGACTGCCGACACCGCCAGCCATCACCCGCACCGCGCTTTCGCCAGGCGGTAACTTCGCAGGAATAACATAAACCGTACGCGGCAGCATTTCCCAGTAACGCGTGTCGGCGTGCGATGAAGCAGCTAAAAGCGCCCCCACACCGGCCACACCCAGTCCGATTAAAGCCTCAGTGCCATTATTGTTATACGCGCCATTATCCGCGGCCGCGGCCCCACCGAGCATCATGCCGGTCCCAATAACCGCCTTGGCTTCGCGTATGGTATCCATGGTCAACCAGCGCTTGTCCTGGGCCAGGGCCAGCGTATCGACCATATCAGATTCCGCGATATTCCGAATAGGCCGACCATTGTCCCAGGCGAATATCGGCGGAATGGGACCGGCCTGCCACGGTGTGGGTGTAAACACTGATTGCTCCCCATACCAACCCGCCGCCCGCCGGCGCGGGCCTAAGCCCCAATCGACAAATATTAATGCATTAATGCCCGGTTCATACATTTTTTTAACTACAGAACTGATGTAAGGATCCAGTTGCTCAGCGCGTTCAAAATTTGCCGCCGCCAATTTTGGATCTCCTAATTTCATATAACACACGCCAAGGCCGAAATATCCCAGAACAAAATTGGAATCCGCCCTGGCATATTGCTGGCCGGGCGGAAGTTTGACATTGGGGTTGGCGTACTTGCGCAACTTGAACAGACTGTTGGCGAAGGCCGCGCGGGCGTTTTCATAATCGCCTTTAATCAGGAATATCAGCCCCAGATAATAATGCGCCATTGCCCGTTCAAATGGTTGGCCCTTCCATACCTTCACGCCTTCATATACCACCACCGCTCCCAGCACTCGGCTTCCGGTGTTGGTATTCACACTGTCCATGACCCGATACGCCCGGAGAAACGCCTGCTCGGCATTATCCAACTGCCCCGCCGCCAGAGCACATGAGCCGTAGCGGCAATTATTCAGTACGTAATTTTTATTGGGCTTGTGAATCAGCGGTTCCAACTCCTGTGCGGCCGGTCCATATTCCCCGGTGTAATAATCCGTCACCGCGTTGCGCACACGGATGGAGGTTTCGCTGCAGGCGGGCAAAAACAACGTACATGCCAGCAAGATCGCCATAACACCATGCACCCGACGATGCGGCCAGAATATTTTCGAATCATCGATCATCAAGTCACAATTCTCCGTGCGGGGCGAGCATCGCGGCAACCGCATTAATCCAGAAGACCACTGTGGACCGCCTTTTTGGTTTCATAACTGCCCTCCCAAATAATCTGACCCGTAACGATATTCGTAAGAAAAAAAGTGCATAAATAATACGCGCTGCGGTATTCCGGAGATACCTTATTATCCGAATAAAATGTCGCCTGCAGCGCGTAGCCGGGACGCAATCGATTGACGTTCGGCCCCAGTCCGCCCATCTTAATCTGCTGATTTGCGGCAAGCCGTTGATACGTATCTCGGTTTAAGACAAACCTAAACTGACGCCGCAGTGATTGATGGGCGGTTAATAATGCCCGCACCCGGTGCAAAAAAATATCGCCCTGATGGCGTGGAATAATCTGATCCGTTTTATTCTGTAAGGGCGTTAACACAATCGTAATCGGCCCCTGCGCTGTAAGACGCGCTATGGCCGGATCAGATGCAATGCTGGATGCCATTTTATCCGTCATCACCACCAGATCGTGCGAATCCAGAAACGTATTATGCATATCCGGATTCAGCGCCGGGCCGCCACACCCGGCCAGGCCCAGTAGAACCATCGCCATAAAAAACAGACCCCACCCCCGCTTTTGGCTGATACCAAGGCAGTCCGAATCAAGAAACCCAAGTAATCTAACATTCCGCATTGTACTGTTGCAATATCAATATAAATTCAGTGTGCGGGTTTCATAATGCCCTTCCCATACCACTTCACCGGTGTGCAGGTTTACCAGTTGGAAGGTGCACAAATAATACGTGGTCGCGGAATTGGGAAGATCATAAAACACCCCCTTGAGCGCATATTGCGGAATCATCCGCGTATTGACGGGTACCTGCCCGCGGCTCGATTGACCGAATGCGTCACCACCGGCTCCGCCCAGTTCCTGCTGTTGAAGTTGCTGCAATTGCCGGGGTTGAATAACAAATGCAATACGATCGCGCGCGTATTCATTGAGTAAGGCCCGCATCCGCGCCAGATAAATCTGATCATTTTGCCAGGGTTGGCTGGTTTTATTATCAATGCCCGTCATAACGATAATTACTTTATTGGGATTCTGGGCAATTTCCGGAATCTTCAATAAATCCGCCGCCAGCCGGTTGGTCATATCCACAAGATCGCGTGATTGCAACCCCTGATCCGCGGAATCAAACGTTGATACTCCCGGACGATAATAACTGTAGCCATGCTGGGAGCAGCCCGTCAGCAGCAGCGACGCGGCCATTACCACGCCCGCAACAATCTTAAAACATCCATACTTGGAATGCTTGTCACGCATGAAAAAAATCCCCTCAAAAAAACATTCGTGTCCGGTCAATCAAACGCGGAACATCTTCAAATTATCCGCCTGTTAATACCAATGGTCAAATCGCCCGGATATTGCCGCACCTCAAGGTTTTATTCCCGTACCATCCGACAAGCTTGGCCTTCACCCGGCTGGCTTATCATGCCAACACATAAGTTCATAACAGATCAGCAGGACTTTCATAACAATGAATATAATTAAAATGCAACTTTCCGTATATTTATGCGTAATGCTTTCTGTTACTATCTCGTTGTGCAGAGGAATATTTTATGAAGTCCATCAAGTCACAGGCTTTCACAATTATTGAGCTGATGGTAGTCATCAGTATCATCGCTTTGTTGATCGGCTTGTTACTGCCCGCCCTCCAACTGGCCGAACAGGACGCCAAACGCACAGCCTGCGCCGCGCAGTTGCATAGCATCGGGGAATTGTTTGCCGCTTATATGCAAAGTGACAGCAATGAGATTTTTCCGGCTTGTCCACAAATACCCGATACCCCCAACTACGTGGCCTGCGCGGATGGTGTTACCGTTAATGCCGCCACTTCCAACCCCGTCGGCTACGGTCCATCGCCAATTCAAAGCGTTATTGGCGGAGTTCCGCCCCCCAGTCTGGTTATGCCCCCCATCAATACCAGTTCCCTGGGGCCTAATTATATTCCCACTGCCAATGTGCGCGGTCCCGCGGCGGCATGGGATTGCCCGGCGGATGTTAACGGCTTTGTGGCTTACAACGGCACATCGTACCAATCCTATTTTGCCGGTGAAGGTACCAGCTACCAGTACAATATGACTTTGGCCGGAGACAGAATCAGTAATTATCAAATCGGGCCGCCCAACAATCGCATCAATGTCGATCAGCTTTTGTCTGATGGCGGCGTATGGGTACTGGCGGATATGGACACGTTCCATGGACCACCTCACAATCCGGATGCGGCCAATATTCTTTTCGGGGATTGGCATGTGGGCACGGCGCTGGATATTTCCCCGAATGCCGGGACACCTATTTGGGGCTGGCAGCATCATTAATTTTTCTGTTGGCTAATTTACGAATGCACTTACCGGAGACTTTTCATGCAAGATTTAAAAGAAAAACTTCAAAAACATTGGGCATCCACCAAGCGCTTCCTCTCTGAACGCAAACAGGTCGTTACACTGGCCGCGTTACTCCTGGCATGCCTCGTGGTATATGGATGGATGTTCATGCGCAGCCGCGCTTCCACACGGCGTTCTGATATATCTCCCCAGGTTATCAAGGAAATTGCAAGCTGGAAAGGAAAAATGCCGCAATTCCCCATGTTCGGTCCCCCCGCCGGCTTCCATCGTGGTGATTGGCGCAAAATGACCGCGGCCCAAAGACATGCCATGTTCCAGAAACGCCGTATTCAGATGGAGGCATATTTCCTGGCCTTTGCCCACGCCAACGCCCAGCAGCAGGCAGCTATTATCGCCGCAGCCAAGGCTCGCTTTGCCGCAATGCGAGCACGCCGTCAGGCTGCCGGTGGTGGTCCGGGCGGCCATCACGGCGGCCCCGGCGGACACGGCAATTTCGCCACGCATCTGCCTCAAATGATGGCCAACCATCTTATCGGTGGCGGTAACCCGGAGATGCACGCCGCCATGACCGGCTTTTTCATGGCCATGCATAATAGTAAGTAATTTCTCAGCAGAAGGTGACGAGCCGATCCGTATCGTACGTTTATTCCGCAAACAGGGCTTCCACAAAATCATCCGGATTGAATACGGCAATATCGTCGGGCTTTTCACCCAGACCGACGAATTTCACCGGCAGATTTAATTGTCTACGAATTGCCACCACAATGCCTCCCTTGGCGGTGCCATCGAGTTTGGCTAAAAATATGCCGGTTAATTCCACCGCCTTGGTAAACTCCTCCGCCTGTTTAATGGCATTTTGTCCAATCGTCGCGTCCAGAACGAGAAGCGATTCGTGAGGCGCTTCTGGAATAATCTTCCGCGTAACGCGGCGAATTTTTTCCAATTCCCGCATCAGATGATCCTGGGTATGCAGTCGGCCCGCGGTGTCAATAATTAGCACATCAATTTTTCGAGCTATTGCCGCCTGACATGCGTCAAACGCCACCGCCGCAGGATCACTGCCCATCTGATGCTTTACAATCTCCACTCCGATTCGACCGGCCCAGATGCTCAATTGTTCCACCGCGGCAGCGCGAAACGTATCGCAGGCTGCGACCATCACCGTTTTATTCTGATTTTTCAGGTGTTGTCCGAGTTTGGCAATACTGGTGGTTTTACCCGCACCATTGATGCCGGTAACTAAAATTACCGTTGGACCAACTTGTGCAAACCTCAGCGCCCGGGTCTCCACAGGCCAGTACGTGCGCATATCTTCTTTCAGAAAGGACAATACCTCATCACCGGATTGGATGCGCCCCGCCTTCCATGCCACATTCAGATCTTCAATGATCTGATCGGTTGCCGCAACCCCCAGATCGGCGGTGATAAGCTTTTGCCGCAATTCATCCAAAAGCTGCTGATCAAGTTTTCGACCCGTCAGCAGAGTTCGCAGCGATCCCACCATAGCCGCTCGGGTGCGGGTCAGGCCCGTGCGTAATTTCTCAACACTTTGCCCGATCGTCTTTTTAATAAAATCAAAAGCCATAAATTTTTACCAGCACCAACACATTATCATGCATCTTTTGTAACGACTATACGCCCAAACCGCCAGCGATTGCTCCGGCGAAATGGAGGATAACTTCCTGATTTATGGGGTTGCCGTGAGGGTAATAGCGACGCGACTACGCTAAAAAGTTGAGGGTTTGGCCATCGGAAGCCTTGAAGAGGTTGTCACCGCCCCGCCTTTTTGGGCATTGCAATATTTCTGGGCACCCATGGATTTTCCGTGCAAAACACGCGGTGCAAACACACACGGCGGCAGCAGCAGAGAACAGTAGAGAGTTGAACAGTAGAGTCCCGGCGCGAGCCAAGCCGTTGAACCAGTGAGTCAAGCGGCAGTGGGCCTTTTTATTTTTCCTGATACGGCTGCTTGCGGGACGGATGTCACGCCTTACGCAATTTTATTTGCTACCACGGCGTAGGGGCAGATATCCGGAACCGACATGATAAAGCTCATTATGACAACACTGGGGCTCAATCCCGCTGGTGGCGTGCTGTGCGCCGTGAATAGCGACACGCTATACAACGGGCGAACAGGCAGGTTGTCGGTCAGGCTTGGTTTCGCGTCGGCACAACAGCGATTATGCTATCGGTATGAAACAGCGTAACGTGATGGCATTAATTTTCGTCTTGCTTGCAACCGTGATCGCGGGATGCAAATCCTTTGGGCCTATGCGAGTCAAACCGTTAGGCTCCACCAGCGGTGCAACATTACGCCCTGGATTTACTCGTGGCTATTACCGTTTCAGTCGTAATATGGTCTATCACTTTATTCTCTTTGCCACCACCAAAGCCCCCAATGGAGGCTCCGTACGGCAAGTGATGATTCTCCGTGTTTTCTGGAAACCGGTGCCTGGTGTAACGCCCATCGGGCATACCGCAATCAACACCACGATTCGCTATCTGATTTTCACACCCAATGGCTGCGGCATGTATCAGGGAGCGGGGTTTGTGAGATTACATAATGGCTCGCACGCCCGGAAAATGCATGCCTCACTGGTCGATGGCGATCTACGACTAACCGGGGCGAGTGGTTACTTTACGGACGCCCTTGGCCCCTCGCGCATCATCGGCGATTTCAAAGCGCTGCGTTCCAAAGAAAAGACGATCACACTTACGCAACATATTAAAAGGAAGTTTTTTGCCGCCACGTTGGCGGACCGCCCATGACGGACGTGTACCGGTAATCGTAATAATTCCACATTGCGCGCCATGACCGATACTTGGCGCAATGTTTGGCACCAAAAGGTTTAACACCATGACGGATTCTGAATTACCACCGGCAAGACTTTGGCTGGTTCGCCATGGCCAGACGGACTGGAACGCCCAGCGCCGCATTCAAGGCCATACGCCGACGGAACTCAATGCGGTGGGCCGCCAACAGGCCAACATGCTGGCGGAATGGTTTTCACCACGGCGTTTTGCGGCAATCTGGTCCAGTGATCTGCCCCGGGCTCTGCAAACCGCGCAGGCCATTGCCGCACATCAGAGTTGCGCCATCACCACAACGGATCAATTGCGGGAACGAAATTTAGGGATTTTTGAGGGAAAGACCTGGGATGAAGTGCGTGCCATGCGCGCAGATTTAACCAACAGCGGCACGAACAACGGCGATTTGGCCGATTGGACCGGCGTGCCGGGAGTTGAAAGTGATTTACAACTGTGGAACCGCACCAGCAGGGTGCTGGATGTCATGGCCAAAGGCTTTGCTGGTAAAGACGTGTTGGCGGTCACACACGGGGGCGTGCTGAAGCACATTGTATGGCATGTTTTAGGGTTGCCAGCGGGAGCACCGCGACGATTTGGACTGTCCAATGGTCTGACCGTGGTGCTGGAACAGCGCCGCGAGAATTTCTTTCTGTTAAGTCTGCTGGATATCGAAATGCTTTCAGGCCGCCCGGCATCGGCCGACACCACCAATGCTCCATCTGCATGATGGCAGCGTAATTGTGAGGAATTTTTAACCATGCGCTCTTCATTCAAACGGTTTTCAGCCGTCCTTCCGGCTATGGTCTTTGCAACGCTGGTTGCATCAAATGGAAGATGTACCCAGGCTGCCGTCATGGATATGACGGTACAGGTATCACAACCGGGCATCCGGGTTTCGCCGCGTCTCTGGGGAATCTTTTTTGAAGAGGTCAACATGGCCGGACAAGGCGGCCTTTATGCGCAATTGATAAAGAACGGTACGTTCAAATGGATTGATAATCAGAATCATCCGGCTGGATGGACCTTGACGACAGCCGCGGGCGGCAGCGCCAGCCTGTGGGTGGACTCCAACCATGCTCTGAATAAGTTCAATCCGATAGCGGCCCGATTAACCGTCCGTTATGGCAGCAGGCATGGGGCAGTGCAATTGGTCAACAGCGGTTATTGGGGAATGAATTTCAAAAAAGGTCGCTACTATAAGTTGAGTTTTTACGCCCGGAAAAGCCCGGGCATGGGTGGCAATGTCACGGCAGAACTGCTGGGTGCCCATGGTGCCGTTCTGGGTTTCAAAACAATCCATGGTATTTCCGGTAAATGGACCAATTTTCACGCCACACTGACCAGCAACAGTACCGACCCGCACGGAAAGCTGGCGTTTGTTCCCACCGGCCACGGCTCGCTTTATTTCAATATCGTCAATCTTTTTCCAGCCAAGACATGGAAGGGATTGCCGCTGCGACCCCAGTTGGCCAGGATGCTGGCGGCATTGCACCCATCTTTCGTCCGGTTCCCTGGCGGCAATTATATTGAAGGTAATTCGCTGGCCGAAGGCTTTCTATGGCAAAAAACCATTGGCCCGCTGGCGGAACGCCCCGGCCATTGGAATCCGTGGGGATATTGGGTAACCGATGGCATGGGATACCTGGAATTTCTGGAAATGTGCCACGAATTGCATGCCAAACCATTGTTTGATTTCAACTGCGGCCTTTCGCTGGGTGCCAATGATGTTGTTCCCATGGATCAGATGCAATCATGGGTAAACAGCGCCGTTGATTCCATCGCATTTGCCGATGCTCCAGCGGATACCAAGTGGGGATCCTTGCGCGCCAAATACGGCCATCCCGAACCGTTTCACTTGAATCGTATTGAAATTGGCAACGAAGACTGGTGGAATCTCACCAACTATTATCCCCCCCGCTACAAGGTTATTTACAACGGCCTGATGGCCGCGTTCCCGCATCTCAAAACCATTTACACTGGCCGTGCCTCTTTGAGCGAAGCGCCGATTTATATGGTTGACGACCATTATTACAGTACTCCGAGCTGGTTCTGGGCTAACCGGCACATGTACGATCATCGCAGCCGCACCGGCCCCAAAGTATTCGTTGGAGAATATGCCGTCACGCAAAATTGTGGAACAGGTAATCTTCGCGCGGCTCTGGCGGAAGCGGCCTTCATGGGTGGCCTGGAACGCAATTCTGATATTGTGCGCATGGCTTCGTACGCACCGCTTTTTGTCAATATACACCATGTCAATTGGAATCCGAATCTGATACGCTTTGACAGTTCCCGCGTCTGCGGCACCGTGTCATATTATGTCCAGCAAATGTACTCGGATAACCGCCCCACCCGCATATTGCCGATAAACATTACCCACCGCCCCACCATTACGGGAAAATCGACCGGCACAGTGCGATTCAGCGCGATTGCCGGCATCAATGTTCCACAAAAGACGGTCATTGTGAAGGTTATTAATGGAACCGATAACGCTGTTTCCGCGACCATTGATCTTAGCGGCGCGCCACCGTTGGCCAATCAGGGTAAAGCGATAACGCTTACCGCAGCAAGTGGATCAGCAGTTAACTCTCTTTCCGATCCGCACCGTGTTGTGCCGCACGCGACACCCCTGCATATCGCTGGCGCAACGTTGCAATATACGTTTCCGGCGAGATCCTTTGTTATTCTGCGTATTTTGGAGCAATAACTTCACGGACTATCCTGAAACAACCCGAATGGGTTTGATTTTAAATTTCGGATTCTGTCCAAAAAATCGCGCCGGGTTGTTATGAAAAATATTCAGCAGCGCGGACAACGCATGACCGCGCCGCTGCGCTTCAAGCATGGTCCGATGGGTATTCAGCGGATCGCTGACTCCCCAGTCCGCCGCCGCGTTCACACACAAGCGTTCAGTGCCATACATTTCAATCATATCCACGGCCCGAGCCGGAGTGGCTTTACTGATCGGATAAATGGTCATACCGGCCCAGTAACCCGCAGCTTTGACCAACCCAATCGTATGCTCCTCCACGTGATCAATCAGCACGCGAGACGGATCGATGGCTGAACCAAAATCGCGCAGCATATCAAGAATCATGCATGTGCCCTTGAGTTTATCTTCAAGATGCGGCGTATGAATCAGAATTAATTCATGTTTCCCGCCGTCGCTTTTCCCACGCGCGGCATCAATGGCGATCTGCACATGCTGCTGGAATATCTTCGCCTCATTGGCCGTATTTTTATTAAGCCCTATCTCTCCCACCCCCAATACGCTGGGACACCTTAAAAACTTCGGGATCTCCGCCAGCACTTCCCGCGCCTTGCCCAAATCCTCCGCCTCCTTGGGATTCAGGCAAATCCAGCAGTAATGATCAACGCCAAATTGCGCCGCCCGTCGCGGTTCAAATTCCGTCAATTGCCGAAAATAATCCATAAATCCCGCCGGGGATCGATCAAAGCCCGCCCAAAATGCCGGCTCGCTTACAGCCACCACGCCCGACATAGCCAGTATTTCATAATCGGAGGTGGTACGGGAGACCATATGAACATGAGGATCAATAAGGAACATAACCGTGCCGCTCCACGTTAAACCATTACTTTAAGGAATACAGTTCTTGAATAATCCGGGCCCGACCAGGTTCCACTTGCAGCAAGATCCGCAGAGCGTCCTGAATAAATTTCAGTCGGGCATCGTGCCGCAGAGCCTCTGCGCCCGGCGAGCGATCAATACGATCCAACGTCGCCGCCAGTTCTATAAGCCGCGCCCGAGCTTCCAGAAAATACATATCCAGTACTTGTGCGGCATTCAAGCCCCCACCGGTTAAGGAAACAGATACACCCATTTTTTTCACTCCTTTATAACGCAACTTCGCACGCCTTGAATTCATATCGGCGATACCTATGTCAATGGTGCGAACAGAGCTTTCAGTTCTTCATCGCCGAGTTTCAGCGGGGTTTGACCGGTATCATCAAGCAGCCCGGCCACAAGGGCACGCTTGCGCTGCTGCAGGGCCTGAATTTTTTCTTCCACGGTGCCCTGGGTAATAAGTTTATAAACAAAAACGGTCTTATCCTGCCCGATGCGATGGGCGCGATCCGTGGCCTGATTTTCCACTGCGGGATTCCACCAGGGATCGTAATGAATCACCGTATCGGCGGCCGTCAGATTAAGCCCCGTGCCTCCGGCTTTGAGACTGATTAAAAACAGCGGCACCTCACCGCGCTGAAAACTTTGTACCGGAGTGTCCCGGTCGCGCGTGTCACCCGTCAGGCGAACGTATTTAATTTTCAGTTCAGCAAGTTTCTTTTCAATCAATTCCAACATACTTGTAAACTGGGAAAAAAGAAGAATTTTTCTGCCATCTTCAATCATGGAAGGAAGCGTTTGCACCAACCAGTCCAGCTTGGCTGATTCGGTGACTTTTTTGGCACTGGCCAGTTTCAGCAACCGGGGATCGCAACATACTTGCCGCAGTTTGAGCAATGCTTCAAGAATAAAAATATGGCTGCGTGCCAGCCCCATATTGGCGATCTGGTCACGAACGTGGCTTTCCATCGTAACGCGAATGCTTTCATACAAGTCACGCTGCGCGCCGGAGAGTTCAATTTCCTGCACCATCTCATTTTTTGGCGGCAACTCCAGCGCCACTTCGTTTTTGCGACGGCGCAGGACCAATGGCGCAATGCGCTGGGCGAGGACCTTGCGGCGGGAACTATCTCCAGCTTTTTCGATCGGGTCGCGGAAAAGTTGCCGAAACTGTCGATTGTTGCCCAGAAAGCCCGGCATGAGAAAATCAAAAATGGCCCAGAGTTCTCCCAGATGATTCTCCATGGGCGTTCCGGTTAAGGCCAAGCGATGGCGTGTAACAAGCCTTCGCGCGGCCTGGGCATATAGGGTGCTGGGATTTTTGACCATCTGGGCTTCATCCAGAATCACCAGATGGTAGGGTTGTTTGGTTAAAAATTCCTGATCGCGGGCCAATAACTGGTAGCTGGTGACAATCAGATCATGCTGATCCAATTGTTCAAAATGCTCCTTCCGTCCGGCACCGTGGAGCACCAGCACACGCAAGTCCGGTGCAAAGCGCTGGGTTTCCTGCCGCCAGTTGCCCATGAGACTGGTAGGCGCTACTACCAGAGCCGGGCGGTCTAATCGTCCGGCCTGTTTTTCACACAGCAAATGCGCCAAAGCCTGAACCGTCTTCCCCAGTCCCATATCATCAGCCAAGATGCCGGAAAGGTCGAATTCCCTGAGAAATTGCAGCCACGTCAGCCCATACTGCTGGTACGGACGTAGCGTGGCGGCCAAGCCCGGTGGCGGATCAGTGGGCGTGGTAGCAGCCGTACGAATACGTTCAATGAGATCACGTATTTGGCTGCTGCCCGACCAATGCCAGCCATCCACCCCGGCAAATTGGGCCGCACGCAGCCGATCGGTCCGCAAGGCAGCGGATGGATCGGTATTGGCCTGAAATAATTCCATCAACAGATCACGTATTCGGCTCAACCGCTCCGGTTTCAACCGCACGTAGCGTCCATCCGGAAGTGGCACATCCAGCGGCGTTTTCAGGAATCTATCTGAAGAGAGATCTCCTTGCGCCACAAAGAGCTTGCGCAGCAGCGGTACCAGACTGATCCGCACCCCATCAACAACAATCCCCAGATCGATATTAAACCAGTCCGTATCTGAACTGTCGGCCAGGCTGGTGTCCATAAACCAGTCATCCACCTCAGCTCGGCGCAGCTTGCACGAGACATCATATTCAATCCGCCAGCCCGCCTCTTCCAATTGCTTCATCGGACCGCTAAACCATTTTTGCCAGTTTTCCAGACTGCCTTTCGTCAACGTCCATACATAAGGAGTAAATGTGCGATTTGGAACAAACAAATCGTACCGATTTTTCCTGCTCAGGCCGGTCGCATTCAATCCTTCAGTGCGATGCTGTTCAAGCCGGGGATCGCGCACGGCCAGATATCGTTTTCCGTTGATGAATTTATCCAGCGTCCGGTCATCAGAACCCACTTGCACCCGTATGGGGCCATAATCAAAATACAGTTCTCCCCAGTGAACAAAATCATCGAACTCCGCATAGAATTCGTCGTCGAATCCCGCCGCCCCCCGCCACAGTGCGCTGTGCAGCTTCAGTACCGGTAGCGGCGTTTCATCCACCACTTGCGCTTCAGGAATCGGCGGCGGAGCCGGCAAATGCAGTGATGTTGAAAATTGCGCAACAGCCTTATGAAATCGCGGCTCCACAGGTGGTGCCAACAGCCACTTTCGAGCCACGGCGGCGGAAACATCCATCTTAAGCGAGCCGATGGTATTCGCCTGAACATCAACATAAACCATCGGCGAACCCATAAATACCTGCGCCGTCGGCTCAACGGTAATGGTGGTACGCTGACGCATATCCGACTCGGTGATCCAGTCCGCCTTTGCCTGGCGCGGCTCCCCCCAAGTCAGGGGAAGGTTGTGGGAAGTGGCAAAATGACATCGACCAGTCGCAACCATTTTTTCCAGTGCCTGAGTTGAGAATTCGTCGGAAATCAACAGCCTCCGATATCCATCTTGTGCTTGAAATCCCATAAACATGCGAAATATGTACACATCTTCAGGCTTTACACAGGAACTATATTTTCGTAAATAAAATGGATCATACGCTTTGAGAGCGCCGGGCAAACCATTTTTTTTCAACGTCGCCCTGTAGATGCTGATATGCAGAGACCGATCATCCTGCACCGGGGTTAACAAGTAGATAATTCGAGAATTTTCCGAAGCCTTTCTTCCGCTATCCAACTCACCATCGGCTGATTCCTGCACTTGCCGCAGTTGGGTCTGCCAATCCTTGAGCCCCCACGGCAGCGGCTCAGCCACCAGTGGCTCGTTGGCCGCCGCGCGATTTACCATTGCGGGAACCGGTGCCGCGGGTGGGGCGGGGCGGGCTTCGGGATGACGTCGAAAATAGGACTCCTGCTCCGCCACTTCCCCGATAAATGAGAGAATGGTTTCCTTACCGCCAATCGCGATCAGAAGCGCGGCAATATGATAACAAGGCATGGTACCGGCGCAATCACAGGAATTTTCCAATGTTATCCGGTTATTTTCAAGCACCTTGATATTGACTTTTACCGCCAACAGCGTGTTATCATTCTCTTTGACGATTCCGCTTATATTTGAATAAATTGGATCAAACTCAATGCGACTGACCCGCTTGGCGGAGAAATAGCGTGTTCCCTTGTCAATCACGTCGGAGGTAAAGACCGGAGTTAAATCTGCTAAATTCGTCATACGAGCCAAGGGTCCTCATGTTTTTCCAAGTCAAGCAGTTTACGCTTTATATGGCGGGGAAACAATCGTAACCGCAAATTCATCCACAACGACTTTAATCTGGCTTTATTTTCCAATATCTGTGAAAATACTCGCATAGCATACGTGGTGCTGGATAAAGGATCTTCGATGCGAGCAGATTCACGACGGGCGGATCAACTCCGCCAAGTTAAAATACAACGGAATTTTACACGTCATGCCGGCGGATCGGTATTAATCGCCTTCGGCGGAACGCGGGTATTATGCACTGCGATCATTGAAAAGGGTGTGCCACCATGGCTGGTCGGAAAGGGACAAGGCTGGTTGACGGCGGAATATGCCATGTTGCCTTCTTCGACCAACACACGCAAAAAGCGTGACAGCGGCAAGCCCGACGGACGCAGTGTTGAAATTCAGCGTCTCATTGGCCGCGTACTGCGCGGTGTGATCGACATGAGCAAACTGGGTGAAAATACGCTCTGGTTGGATTGCGATGTCCTTGAAGCGGATGGCGGTACGCGCACCGCAGCCATCACCGGGGCATATATTGCGCTTCGTGACGCTGTGCAACGGGCCAACGACAATAACGTTTTGCCGCACAATCCCATCATCGGGCAGGTGGCGGCCATCAGCGTGGGAATCGTGGCGGGTAAGCCAATGCTGGACTTAAATTACAAGGAAGACTCCGCGGCGGATGTGGATATGAACGTCGCCATGCTGGCAGACGGTTCATTTTTGGAACTGCAGGCCACCGGTGAACATGCCACCTTCACACCACGGCAATTTAACGTCATGCTCAAGCTGGCGGTAAAAGGTATTCGTGAGCTCCACGCCATGCAGTTGCAGGCATTGAAGAAAAAGGTCCCCTGAATCGCGTCACTGGTCAATGTTTTCGCGCCGCCCCCAGTGCCCTTTCCACCGCGACATTGGTGATCTTGCCCGCGTGAATATTCAGTCCGTCCGCCAGACCGGGATCATTTTTGGCGGCCGTATCCCATCCATGGTCCGCAATGGCGGCAACATAGGGGAAAGTCGCGTTGCAAAGCGCAAAGGTACTGGTGCGCCCCACCGCCCCGGGCATGTTGGTGACACAATAATGCACCACACCCTCCACCGTATAGGTGGGTTGATGATGTGTGGTGGGTCGGCTGGTTTCCGTGCAGCCGCCCTGATCGATGGCTACATCCACCAGCACGCTGCCGCTTTTCATGCGTTTGAGATCATCGTGCGAAATCAGATGCGGAGCGCGGGCTCCGGGAATCAAGACCGCTCCCACCACCAGATCTGCGTGGACCAAAGCTTCACGCACCGTGTGCGCATCGGAATAAACGGTGGTGACATTTGCGGGCATCACATCGTTTAAATAGCGCAGACGTTCCAGATTGATATCCATGAGCGTGACACGGGACCCGAGGCCCGCCGCCACTTTTGCCGCATTCTGGCCCACAATACCCGCGCCCAGAATCGCAACATTGGCCGGAGCGACTCCCGGCACGCCACCTAATAGTATCCCACGCCCCATCATGGGTTTTTCCAGATATTTGGCTCCCTCCTGAATTGACATCTTTCCGGCAATTTCGCTCATCGGCGTCAGACATGGCAACAGCCCGCGCTTATCACGGATAGTCTCATAGGCAATGGCGGTAATCCCATGCGCCAGACATTCCTGCGCCAACTGCGGAGCGGCGGCAAAATGGAAATAGGTCAAGACCATCTGACCGGTGCGCATCAACGGGTACTCAGCACCCTGCGGTTCTTTGACCTTTACAATCAATTCCGCCTGCCGCCAGATATTTTCCGCCGTCGGCACAATTTCCGCACCGGCTTGAACATAATGCTGATCTTCAATACCGCTGCCTATCCCCGCCCCAGTCTCCACCACCACCCGGTGCCCATGCCGGGTGAGGTATTCCACCTCGGCGGGGATCATGCCTACACGATATTCATCACTTTTAATTTCCTTGGGTACACCAATCAACATCATGGATCTCCTTAATATCCCCGGTTCAACCAAGGATACATCTTCAAATAATCTTCAAGCCGCAGCCTACCATTTTCGGCAACAGTATACAATTGCTCCCAGCCACCATCGGGCGCACATTGGCGGCCACCTTAAATCGGCATTGCCGGGTGAGGATCGTGCTGGGCACTGGAAATTTTAAGCCAAAGTCGTTATGAAGGATTGGTCTTAAAAATCCGGTATGATCACCTTGGGGCGAAACCGGAGTTTTTAGGAATTTTATTCCGGAGATTTATCATGGCCCATTCCATTAATTCCGAAACCTCCCCCGTAAGCACAATGGCCGAACAGGCACGTATGGCGGACCCGAACACGGCACCGCAATGGCGAGCATGGGGGCCTTATTTGTCTGAGCGAGCATGGGGAACGGTGCGCGAAGATTATTCCGCCGACGGTAACGCCTGGAATTATTTTAGCCATGATATGGCGCGCAGCCGCGCTTATCGATGGAGCGAGGATGGCATCGGCGGCATAAGTGATGATAAGCAGATACTGTGTTTCGCGCCGGCGTTCTGGAACGGGCGCGACCCAATCTTAAAGGAACGTATGTTCGGCCTGACCAACGCGGAAGGCAACCATGGTGAAGATGTCAAAGAATATTGGTTTTATCAGGATAATACCCCGTCCCATTCGTACATGAAAATGACGTACCGATATCCCCACGCCGCGTTTCCGTACCGGGAATTGCTGGAAATAAATCGGCATCGCGGGCCGGATCAGCCGGAATATGAACTCGCGGATACGGGGGTATTTGCGGATAATGCTTTTTTTGATATCCAAATTCAATACGCCAAGGCGGACACACATCATATTCTCTTCCGCTGCACAGTCCGCAATTGCGGCACAGAGGCGGCGGAGTTGCATCTGCTGCCTACACTCTGGTTTCGCAATACATGGGCTTGGGATGTGCCCCCCGGAAAAGAACCGACCATCCGTTTGCAGGGGCAGTCAGACTCCGGAGACGTGATTTTGCTGGCTGATCATCCGGATTTGGGCCAATATTACCTGTATTCCCGCAACGTGATGGAAACACTCTTTACCTTTAATGAGACCAATCGGCAGAAACTTTTTGCCGTGCCCAACACCCACAGTGCCGTCAAAGACGCCTTTCATGAATATATTGTCGAGTCGCACCACACCCGGGTGCATCAGCAGCCGCACGGCACCAAGGCGGCGACCCATCATCACTGGCATCTGGCAGCGGGTGAAACGCAGGTGGTCGAAGTGGTGCTGGTCAAAGGCCAACTTGCCGAACCATTTCATGAATTTAATGAAATTTTTGAACAGCGCATCGCCCAAGCCGATGCCTTTTATGCCGATATGCTGCCAAAAACCTGCGATCCGCAGTTGCGTGAAATCCAGCGACTCGCCATCGCCGGAGTATTATGGAGCAAACAATTTTATAATTATGATGTCCGTCAATGGCTAAAGGGAGACGGCGATTGTCCCGCCCCCGCGCCGCGACTCAATGGCCGTAACAGCAACTGGCGGCGACTCAAAGCCCATGATGTCATTGTAATGCCCGACAAATGGGAATATCCATGGTTCGCGGCGTGGGACTGGGCCTTCCACTGTCTGACTTTGTGCTATGTGGATATTGACATGGCCAAGTCCCAACTGGAACTGGTATGTTCGGAACGCTATCAGAATCTCTCCGGACAGTTGCCGAGTTACGAATGGGCGTTTGGCGATGTTAATCCACCGGTGCAGGCACTGGCGGCATGGCGCGTGTACAACAAGGAAAAGCGTGTCAATAACGGCCAGGGAGACCTGGCCTTTCTCGAGCGGGTATATCACAAACTGCTTTTGAATTTTGTCTGGTGGGTCAACCGCAAGGACTATCGCGGACAAAATGTATTTGAGGGCGGATTTCTCGGATTGGATAACATTTCCGTATTCAACCGCAGTGAAAACCTTCCCAACGGAGAAACCCTCCAACAGGCCGACGCCACCGGCTGGATGGGGTTGTTTTGTCTGAACATGCTGATGATCGGACTGGAATTAGCGCAGCATGATCCCGTATACAGCCATCTGGCCGTAAAATTCTTCGACCATTTTCTGGCCATTTCCAAAGCGATTAACGGCTCCCTGCGCCACGGTGACGGTTTATGGGATGAACAGGATGGCTTTTACTATGATAAAATCACCACCACTGATGGCAAACACACGCCCCTGCGCCTGCGCTCTAATGTGGGACTTATTCCACTGTATGCGGCGCAGGTACTGGAGAAGAAATGGATTGAACATCTCCCGGCCATGAAAACTCGTCTGGAATCCGAGGAATTCAAAGATCAGATTAAGAATCTTGGGGTTGGATGTGTCTGGAGCCAGGATGGTTCCTATTGTCTGCTGAGTATCTGCCACGGCGACCGCCTGCGCCGGGCGCTGGCACGCGTGGTCGATGAGAACGAATTTCTTTCGCAATATGGACTGCGCTCGCTTTCACGCCATTATCTCGATGCCCCCTATCACATGCGCATCGACGGGATCGAACGCACTGTGCAATACGAGCCGGCGGAGTCCCACGACGGAGCCTTCGGCGGTAATTCCAACTGGCGCGGGCCGATCTGGTTTCCAACCGCATATCTTCTGATTACCGCCTTGCGGACCTACCACCGCTTTTATGGGGACAGCCTCAAGGTCGCCAAGCCCGCGGTACCGGGGCAGGAAATAAACCTGCTGCAACTATCTGAAGAACTCGCGCGCCGCATGATTTCCATTTTTGTTCGGGATGACAAAGGCCACCGTCCAGTATTTGGTGGGCAAAATATGTTTCAGGATAATCCCTTATGGAAAGATTTCATTTTATTTCATGAATATTTTCAGGGGGATAACGGGGCCGGCATCGGTGCCTCCCACCAAACGGGCTGGACTGCTCTGGTGGTACAACTTATTGATTATGTGGCGCGGAATTATACGCATACCGGCGGCTAAGTAGGAACGCAGAATGATTACAACCCTGCCAAGTGTTGTAAATCACTCAATGAGCATGGATTAAGTGCCGTCCTAGCGGCTGCATCCATTTTGCGTTCCTACTTAGTGCCCTGTTCCACCCGTAATTACGGGTTGACGGAGGGCCAAGGAGTTGTGGGCGCGAAGCGAGGAGGATTACGTATGGATACATACGTTGACGACGAGCGACAAAGCCCACGGCCCCTTGGCCCCCGCCCGTAGGGTTGGCCTGAAACCGGCCATCTGCGGCGTC
>JAJYGE010000299.1 GCA_021785155.1 Planctomycetota bacterium | reverse complement strand
TCAGTATGACGGTAAGGTCCCATCCTTTAACCGCAGAGTACATAGCATATTAGCGCAGAGATATTCCGGCCCCTGATCTGCGGGTTTACCCTTGCAGCGCTTCAATGCCTTGCGGTGGTTTGTATCCAAAGCCAATAACGCTTTCATGTAACGAAAATGTGTACCTATTATGTCTTTTATATTTCGTAATATATAAACGCCGTGCACAGATATCAAAGGATCTTGCAAATAAGCTCCGTACCGTTTAATCTACATATACATTATAGACCTTGTGGGGGTATGGCCTTTTAGTCGTACTGACCGGAATACGGTGGCGCGGCAGACTTTGGAGAACTTGTGCGAACCCCAAAAAAATCGCGTGATATTTATGCCTACCTCCTGCGGGGAATCGAAACCGGCAAGTTTCGTATCGGGGAGCGAATCCCCCCCGAACGCGATTTGGCGGAACAATTCAGAGTGTCACGCCCGACAATTACCGCCGCTATTCATCGACTGGTCAAGGAGAATATGATCCGTCGCAACCACAAGGCGGGATCGATGGTCACCAGTGCTCCGCCGAGAAAATCCATGACTTTTGGGGCCATACTTCTCGGCTTGAGCCGCCAGCACCAGGAGGAGACGATTTTCAGCGCGGTGGCGTCCGAAATACTGTTGCGCGCAGGTATGGAACATTCCATGGTGTTGCTTCAGGACCCCTCATGGTTCGAGTATCCACACGATCCTGGTTTGGCCGAGCGTTACAAGGCCGTTATCAGTCAATTCATTGAGCGCCAGGTCGCCGGGGTATTTTTAACCCCCCAGTGGATACTGCCCGATCAGGAGGTTTCCGCTACAGCGGTGCGTATTGAACAACTGCGAAAGGCTTCCATTCCCGTTGTGCTCATTGATAGCGACATTGTCCGGTATCCGGCCCGCAGCAGCCTGGATCTGGTGGGAATTGATAATTTTCATTCGGGCTACATTTTGGCTGAGCACTTCCTGAAACTTGGTTGCCGGAGAATCGACTTTTTCGCCATTGACATGAGGCATCCGACGCAGGAAGCCCGCATCGCCGGCTATCTTAAAGCGATGGAAAGTTATGGGCTGCCCGCCGACACCGCGGGCATTCATTACGGGGACCTTCTGGAGGGCGATTTTGTGGTGGAAACTCTGCGCCAACGACGTCCCGAAGCCGTGCTGATCGTCAACGATTTTCGGGCGGCCTCGGTCATGCGCCTGGCCCTGGCGGCGGGCATCCGCATTCCACGGCACGTTCGTATGGGCAGTTTCGACGACTTGCCGATGACCGCTCATCTATCCGTTCCTCTGACCACCATCCGACAGCCTTCGGCGGGGATTGGTGCTGTGGCCTTTCACACCATGCTCCAGCGCATCGCCGAGCCGGCTCTTCCTCCAATACATATTGAATTGAGCGGGGAACTTATTGTGCGGGCTTCTTCCGGTTCACCCATTTCCAGGAAGCGTGTTAAGTCCTGTTCCAGGGCCTTGCCATCCTGACAATATTTTCAGGCTGCCACCATGCGCCAGCGGGTGCTGTATCGCAACGTTGGCATCCATATAACAGGCAGACGTTTTCACGGCACGGCAAGACTTGGCGATGGTTTTTCACGCCCGCATGTCCGGGGCGATGTCATAGACACTGCGCACAGAGAGCTTCTTCCGAAATTCTGCCGGGGACATGGCCGCATCAAGGGTAATGTGAATCTGCTCTGTGCGCCCCGGACGCAAAGCTATAAAGTTGTCCGAATATGTGGCGTTTGTGTCCTGGACATTGGCCCAGAGCCATAAGGCCGGCGCGTTGGCATCAATGGTAACCGCATACTGTTTGCCACTACCGGTTATATGTGCTGCCAAATGCGGATTGTGGAGTTTCAACTCCACCGGCCGGCCAAAGAATAACACATTGTCCGCCACCGTTACGCTGCCGACACGCACATCCGGCCAGATCAGCAGATTCGCCATACCGTGGCGGGCGATGAGGTCCGCAAGGTCCAGCGTATGTGCCAGCCGGCTGGTGCGGGCCGGGATGGCCACGGCCATCTCGCCGTGCTGGAGTATTGTGCCGGCCAAATCCGTGACGCACCACCGCAGCACGCCGGAAACATCCTTCTGCCGATCACTGGTGATATGCAGTTCCGCCTGGCCGGTTTTCAGATCCGGTATGCCGCTGACAAGAATCGGGGCGAAGAAATGTTTGCTTTGATATTGCAGGGCCTTAAAGCGACGATAGTAATCGGTCATCGACCAGGTAGGCCCCGGCCAGCAGTCATTGTACTGCCAGATGGTTGAAGCCATGGAGCGCGGCATATCGCGCCGCCAATGCTCTACCCCATACCGAATTCCATAAGCCTGATTAATTTGCGTCAGCCATAATTTGGAATCAAAATCCTCCGGCTTGCGGCCAAAATAGGTATGGACATAATGCTCGATGCGGGCCAAGCCGCCGGGACCGGAATAAGAAGTTTCATGGTATTTCATTACCGGAGTATCCAGGCTGATTCGATCTGCAGCATCGGTATAGGCACGCACGGTTTCCGGAACCGGAAACGACTGCATACCGAATTCGGTGACAAATCCCTCCACGGTTCTATATTGACTGTAAGGCTTCATGCCAAACCAGACCTCCCAGGTGTGAATATCCCCGCTGCCGGAGGCCCCGCTGCCGACCTCATAAAACGCCCCCGGCAACAACCGGTGGACGATACCGCCAATGACCTCGCGGAACAGGTGGTAATATCCCTTGAAATACTGAATTTCATTGTTCCCGCTCCAGATCACAATCGACGGGTGATTCCGGCAACGCAGAACCTGCTGTTCAATTTCAATCTGCAAATTGTCCATCCATTGGGAATCATGGACGGGATAGGTGTCATTGGCGAATTTGAACTCGAACTGCAGCATAAGGCCCAGTTCATCACACAGCTCAAATAATTCGTCCTGCTCATAGTATCCACCCCCCCACAGCCGGATAAAGTTAAAGTTGCATTCAACCGCCTTTTCCATGTACCAGCGGATAATCTCCGGCGTCACACGCGTAGGCATGTTATCCGCGGGTATCCAATCCGCACCTTTTACAAATATCGGCACGCCATTGACCTTCACGTGCATCGCTACGCCATCTTTGGGCGGCAGTACCTCCACCTTTCGCAGGCCGATCCGGCGGCACTTTGTATCCATCACCTTAGCAGTGGAAGAGAGTATCTCCACCACGCCGCCGGTGGATTCCAGCAACTGGGCTTCGACCGTATACAGCGGATGTTCGCCTGCGCCATTGGGCCACCAGAGTTGGGGGTGCTCTATGGTAACCTGGCACTGGGCAAGACCATCCTTTACCGGTGCCGATGCAGTAGCCACTGTCGTTCCAGCAAACAGCACGCGAACGCGAACCTGTGCGTTGGCACTGGGGCTGGAACTGGCTCCTGATACCGTAGTCTGAATATCCAATTGCACCGCACCGGACGCCTCATGCCGCTGTAATATTCCTACATCCGTAATCCGCGCTTCATACGCGATAAGCTCCAGGGGTTTCCAGACTCCCTGTGTGAGTACCGCCCGGCACCAGTCCCAGCCCCACATATAGGGAGCCTTGCGCACCCAGCAGCGGGCATCGCTTAAATCAAGGCCATACGCTTTTTTATACGCTTCCCGGTTCTTTTCCACATAGGGTTCCAGCGTATCAAACTGTATACGTATGGTGTTGCCGCCCGCACGCAGATGGGGTCGAACATCAAAACTCCAGGCGCGAAACATGTTATCCGCACGGCCAATTTCCCGGCCGTTAAGCCAGAGGGTGGCCAGCGTATCAAGGCCATGGCATTGCAGCTCCACATGCGGCTGGGACAACATTTCCTCCGGCACATCAAAGGTGCGTTCATAAATCCAGTTCTTTTTCGCCACCCACTGCACCTGGCCATTATTCTCGCGGTAATAGGGATTGGGAATTTTCCCGGCCCGCATCAGATCGGTATACGTGGAGCCGGGCACGATAGCGGGCAGTTTGTCCGGATGCCCCTGGGCGTGCATCGTCCAGGTGTCACCGGTTAAATCCAGCGTCAGACACGAACTTGCCGCCGGTACCGCCCGCGTCTGCCGCCGTGACGCCTGGGCCCGCATGGGTGTTGAACTGCAACCCGCCAATGTTAATACCGCGCCGGCCCCCGCCGCCGCCTGCAGCATCTGACGCCGCGTTAAGGGTTTGGATTCCACGATGTTATTTTCCATTTGCAAACTCCGAAAAACAATAATTTACAATGAACTATGCCTAATGAACAACACGCCGTAAAAAAGGAATATTGTCCAACTTGTATCTTCGGTTGAACACAATCGAGGGTCGCGTCTGTATGATTAAGATAGTTGGACATAAGCAGTTCCATTGGCGTAATACATAATAATTGGCATCATTCTGGCGATCCCCTTTCTTACAATCAGTTCCTGACTCTACAGTACCACCTCCACGATGTTCCATGTCAGCAGGGATGGTATGGTAATGCGTGCCGTCCGGCAACCCAGTAGCCTTTGCTGGGAATCGTACATACATTTTGCCGCAGTCACAGTTCCAGTATCCGCATTATGTATTCGAATTGTCTTTGGACATCTGGCGGTAGCCAACCGCAGAATCTGATGAGATTGTTTAATGGGCGTGAGGCCCTGATATTGCCGGTTGATCAGGTGGACAATGAGGCGGTGGGTATTTGGCTGGCTTTGAATGGTTATTTCCGCCTTGCCGGTATAGGCGGCCATGGCGGGGTCTTGCCAGATAACAGTACGCAACAGAGGTGATACCATCTTTACAAACTGTGCCTGCCGCCGCATAACCTCCAAGGTACCATTGGTGGCGGCATTACAATTGTAAGGGCCAAGCACGGGATAGGCAAAAAACAAGCCAGCAGCAAAAATTTCCGGAGCATACGCCCGCAGCCAGGCCACGCGTTCGGCATCGGTCAATTTATCCATCCACGGAAATCCGACCCCCCAATCATTGAAAATCATGATGGGAACTTCCTTACCATTGAGAAGTTCCTTGCTGTACTGATAGTAGGAACGCCAATCGGAGAGGTAAGATGAAGTGCAATTAAGTTGTCCGTTGGGAGTACGTGGAAATTGCCATATCGCTGCTCCACTGCCGATTTGGTAATCCACCCAACGATTCAGGCCATTGGCGGCAATCCACACCCGGCGATGCCGTCGTGCGGCGTAGGCACGAATATGCGTAACCCAGTAATGCCAGACCGAGTTATTTCGCCAGGCACAATAAGTATCCTCGGTAAGGGACTCAGATGGTCCCCACCATATAGGTGATCCCCATACACCAGACAGAGGATTGTGCTTCTGCTGCGGCTGATCGGCCCAGTGGTTTTTGCGCAGGTAAGCGGCATAATCAAACGTGCGAATACTGTGATCTGAACATTCTTTGGAATCTGAAAGATCAATACCAAACTGTGTTTTCCAGCGCGAGTCCTGAATAGTCCAGTGCTCACCCTGGACAAAGCGGCGGATTAAATAATGGCGAAAGGCGGCCAAGCCGTAAGAATCGTAACCCTCCAGATCGCAATAGGCACCATTGACTTCATCCATGAACAGCGTATCGACGCCGGCGTCAATCTGAAGTTTAGCCCAGTGAAGCACATAACGCCGGTAGGCGGGGCAGACCACCGAGCCGTGATAGTAACTGTTGCTGACCAGAAACAGTTTTCCATGGGGATCACGGGTGGCCATATTCATGAACTGCGCAGTGGTGATACCGTTTT
>JAJYGE010000408.1 GCA_021785155.1 Planctomycetota bacterium | reverse complement strand
GTGAATTGTATGCGAACAAATCCCCCCCCCGCAAATCCATTGGGTTAATTGTTCAGTTAATTAACTGAATTTTCCAGCCGCGGACGGTGTTTAACCAAAGGAGGTGCAGATTACAAAAGTGCCAGGGGGTAGATGATTCCTGTTGCGGGCTGAAATGAAAACGGAATGTGTTGTGACGGTTTGTACCGGACCGGTCGTTGCGGTAAAGAAAATGTCGCCATAATTCCAGCCGCCCGTACTGCGGGATTAGCCGCAAACGCCCTAGCCGCGGCGTCGCAACAACTCAAGGGGGCTACGGCCCCGGTTTTCCCCGCTGGCTCCTTGTCCCTGGGGCGTTTGCGGCCAATCAATCCTGATATTTGGGCGTGACAAAGCACTGGGCGTACAATTCGTATTGATAGAAAAGTCACTGAAATTCAGCGGTGCCCATCAGCTCCGGGAATCCAGTAAGATTCACCGCCCTGATAAGCACCAAGGTCGGGAGGTCTTCCGGCTATACCAACCGCCAAGCCAGGAACCACCTTACCTGCGCCAATAGCTGTCGAGCCGGTCTTGAGTCGAAAATCGTCATGGGCAGGATCGACAAGTTCGCGCCCTGCGTGTGAGCCAAGATAGAGATTGTTAACGGCCTGATAATGAACGCCGTGCGGCCAATGGGGGTTACAGGATGGAGATATATACATTTTTGCGCCAACTGGAAGGCAGTTAAACAGCGTGTTATTAACGATAAGAAGGCCGCTGCATGGTCCGTTAATCCGCACGCCCGCATCCCTGCCGCAATTCCAGATCACATTGTGATCGACCGTGAAATTCGTACAACCGTTATCAAGGTAAACCCCCGGATGATTAGGTCCTCGAGCAACATTATCATGTATCCAATTATGTGCAATACGCGTGTCCCGCCCATTGGTTCCATAGACATAAATCACGCCCAGATCCTTGCATAAAAGACCTGAGCGATACAGATTGTTATACTCGATTTTGTCCGCATCAGGAGAATGCAACTGAATGATATCGCGTCCGGCATTATATATCGTATTAAATGTGATGCGGTTACCTCCTCCCTGTGTCATGTCGATACTTGAAGCATACGTCCCGGCATAATCCATATCGTGAATTGTATTGTGGGTGATCAGGTTATCCTGCCCATGCAGTACGATACCGCTGCCGGCGGACCAGGCTAAATGGCAACGACGGATGACATCGTGATCGCCACTGAGATTAACCGCGCAAGCCCCCGCCCCGGAACCACCCGCACCGTAGTACCCGTTCCATGCAATATAACTGAATTGTCCCATGTACAGGCCCGAGCAGCGGCTGACCGTACAGTGATTGCCAAACATTTGTATACTGCCGCCAAATAGATGGAAACCACGGACCTTCACCCAGGAGCAGTGATCAATAAAATCCAAACACCACTTGCGGCGTTTAGCCTCAATACGCGAACGGGTGGGAATCGCGTTTTTTGACTGGTCGATGTAAAGCGTTCCTGCCTTAAATATCCATTGATTCGGTACTTTAAGCAGTCGCAGCAGCCCGGTGGCGTAGCCCCAACCGGCTCCAGCACACCAGGGATTGGAAATTGCCCCCAGTTTCAATCGCCCGTGCTGTCCTGAATTCAGCACCATCGCACTTTGTGTGCTCCAGGCTACGCCTACTTGTGCGACAATAACCGCCCCTTTGAAATAATTAATGGGATGGTTTGCCAATTGCGGCGACGTAAGCAGGGGAAGCGTGGACATCGGAGACCAGACTTTTGTATGCTTGCGCGGAACCGTTATACGAGCCAGCCCGCGGTCAAATGGATCGGTTGTTTCCTGCTCGGGATACCGCGCCTCCAGTATCATCCGCCCGTCAAGGAATACCTGGTTCATTCCCACGCCCATATTCCAAGGCATCGGTGCGCGATATATACCTGTTGAATATTGTGTCCATTGCGTGATGCGATCGGCGGCATCAATGACCACGCGCGCTTTATGATACGGCTCAAAGACAATCGGATCACCGGGCAGGCCGGAACGATTTATTCGGAGCGTTTGGTGATATATACCAGCCATTACCAAACAGCGGTCGCCGGGGCGCATCCGTGCCACTGCAGCAGCAAAGGTACGCAACGGCGAGGCCGGACTAATACCGGTGTTGGCATTGGAGCCGGTTTTGGAAACATAGTACGTTTCTCGGTTTCGTAATGCCGCACCAAAAACCAATGCGGGAGCCAACACCACGACTATTAGCAGAACACCCATTGCGATAGCGATTCTTTTTGACATCGGTTCGTCCGCCATTTTTCAGCCGGTCACGGCTCTTCGGCCGGTCAGATTCACTACGAACCTAACCGTGAAATTAAGTATACTCCGTTCACCCAGTGATGGTACATAACCAAGTTTGCGTTATGTATGTTACTTGAGGCAATGATAAATCCAATGGGCCGTCATAGTTACTACACTTATATCCAAACCGTTGCGACCAATGGGCGACCTGGGATCAAGTTTGCTGTTGTAGGCGGCCAACTCGATATTTCATTACAGCGGTCAGTTGCGGATACGCGTGCGGCCGTAAATCGAATAAAACGGCATGTCCTGTCGCAATTTCAAGCACTTAAAGAGCGCGGCCCGACGATGTTCGAAGCAGACTCGCAACGGCAGTCTGGCGCTCTGTCACATCAACATTTTAGATGGGCAGCCTGTCAAGGGACACGCCCACCATCGCCAGGGTTCCTCGTCAACCCTAACATTCTGCTGTGACAAAGCACGAGTGCCCCTGGGATCCGCGCGATCGCTTTTACATCGCCGTGGATGGCCTCGACTGGGGTTACGGGCAAAAAACTGGATTGCTCCGGGAACGGCGGCCCGGTAAAATGCTTCCATGGCTATTGCCGAGCGAAGACATGACCAGATTCTCCATGCGCTGGAGCAGAATCCACTGTTAGCTGTGGCAGAGGCCATGCGTGTAACCGGTGCCAGCGCCGCCACCATTCGGCGGGATTTTGATCAGCTTGCGGAAGAAAATTTGGTGCAGCGCGTCCGCGGCGGCGTGCGGCTGCTGCGCACAGAAATGATGTTGCCTTTCACCTTGCGTCAAACGCACATGGAGGAGCAGAAGCGGTTGATTGCAAAAAAAGTGGCAACGTTGCTCCAACCGGGTGATGTGGTGATTGTGGACGGCGGCACCACCACCGCCCAATTGGCCCGCTATCTGCCCGACATACCGTTGTGTGTGATTACCAACTCTCTGCGCCTGGCCTCGCTGCTGGATCAGCAACCTCCGCGCCGCACTACTTTAGAGGTTCTGGTTACCGGAGGTCAATTGTATCCGTCGGCGGGAATTCTTCTGGGGCCGGCGGTGATTGCAAGTCTGGCCAAGTACCATACCAAATGGGCGTTTCTCTCAGTGGTGGGCGTTACCACCGACGGCGTATTTAATAACAATGAAATGGTGGTTGAAGTCCAGCGGCAGATGCTGGCCAGCGCTGAGCGCACGATTGTTTTGGCCGATCATACCAAAATTGGCTGCTGTTCTCTTTGCCGTTTGTGTGATCCAAAATTCATTCATCTGGCCACCGATGCGGATCCGAGCACAGACCCTGTTGCGCGGCGCTTGGCTAAAACCGTGCAATCTTTTATTTCGCCCACCGTCTGATATTCCGGCGATGTTCAGTTGGGGTTAATAACAATCTTCATGCCCGCGCGGCTTTCCATAACATCAAACGCTTCATTGATGCGATCAAGGGGAAACCGGTGCGTAATCAGCGGTTTAACCCGAACGCGTCCGGCGGCCAGAAGATCAACGGCAATTTCATGATGGCGCGGAACGCAACCGTGACTGCCGGTGACAAAACACTCTTTATAATGAATCGTATTGGATAGGATGTTCAGGGGTTGTTCATCCTTCGCCAAACCGCCGAAGAGGTTGACATATCCGCGGTGCGCCACCATATCAATGGCCTGCTTATGAGTTTGAAGATTACCATTGCAGGTGATCACCACGTCCGGGCCTTCGCCGGCGGTAAGTTGGCGGCAGCGGGCAACAATATCCTCTTCATCACTGAACAGATAATGATCAGCTCCGTAAGTGCGGGCAATTTCCATGCGTTTGCGACTGCGTTGCACGCCAATGACTTTGGTTGCGCCCATGATCCGGGCCAGGTCCAGCATCATACAGCCGATCGGCCCCAGTCCAATAATCACCACGCTTTTTCCAACGGATAGATTGGTCATCTCAAAGCCGTTGATCGCACAGGCCAGCGGTTCGGCCAGCGCGGCTTCTTCAAAAGCCAGATGGCGTGGATCAAACTGGCGCACCGGTCCTTCTTCCAACAGAAGCTGCGGCATCTTGACGTATTGGGCAAAGGCCCCGGCAAACTGATACCCCATGGCATAGTTGATGGCACAGTTATTTCCCAGTCCGTTGCGGCACCAGTAACATTCGCCACAGGGGACATCCGCCCCAAGCGCCACATGATCCCCCTCTTTCACTCGCTTAACGTTTTTTCCAACTTTTACCACCGTCCCGGCGGTTTCATGCCCAATAATCGTGGGACATTTCACACGCGGATTCCCATGGTGGAAAATGCGGACATCTGATCCGCAAATACTCGTGGCCTCCACGCGCATGAGGGCTTCGTCGGGGCCGATCTCCGGTTCAGGCACTTCTTTGACTACCATTTTATTCAGTGCTTCCAGAACTGCTGCCTTCATAGGGTACTCCTTAGGGGTATTTGAATTATGGATAAATTTGAATTATGGATAAATCAGAACTTTCGAAGAAAACATGGTGCCGCTGCGCATAGACTCCAGCGTGGCAATCGCTTGATCCAGCGGCACACGATGCGTGATCAACGGTGCAACCTTAAGTTTTTGGGACGCCATCGCTTCCAGTACGGTTCGCCAATCGTCATCGTTGCCGACCGCACTATAGTCACTGTTCCAGGTACCCACCACCGAGACCTCACGACGCATGATTTGTGATAACAGCGGTGCCGGGATCGTCACATCCCCGGAGGGATTGCCCAGAGCAATGACCGTTCCTCCGCGCCGGGTGGCCGTCATCGCCTGCAAAAGTGTGGCGGGTACACCGGCTGCATCGATGGTCAAATGAGCGCCGGCGTCGTGCGTTAACTCATTGATTACCGATACAGGATCACGCTCACGGCTATTAAACACCTCGGTAAATCCAAGTCTTCTCGCCAGGTTCAATTTTTGTGCAATAAGATCAAAAATAATGACATGACCGGCACCCAAAATTTCCGCCCACAGTGCGGTCATCAAGCCAATAGGTCCAGCACCGAAAATAACGACCGCATGACCGGCCAGGGAATGCTTAACCCGGCGCAGAGCATGAAGTGCTACCGCCGCCGGTTCGGTCATTGCCGCGGCGTCGAGGCTCACGCCGGGAGGCACCTTTAATAAGTTACGCGCTGGGGCGGTCACAAAGCGTGCAAATCCGCCATCGCAGCGGGATCCAAGGTAGCCATAATCATAACACTGTACAAATTGCCCGCGTTCACAGGCCGCGCATTTACCGCACCATAATAATGGAAAAACGGCCACGGGATCACCGAATGTAAAATCATGAACATTTTCAGCTACCGATTCAACCGTCCCGGCAAATTCATGGCCGCAGATGGTGGGAAAGTGATAGGTGCCTTTCTGATATATGCGTGGAATATCAGATCCGCATACGCCGCAGGCATGGATGCGCACGCGCACTTCTCCGGGTTTGATCTCCGGTACCGGCACCGTTTCAACGCGTA
>JAJYGE010000051.1 GCA_021785155.1 Planctomycetota bacterium | reverse complement strand
ATTATTCAAAGTATGGCGCGGAGATAAAACCGGCGGCCAATTGGTTGACTACACCGTGGATGTTCAGGACGGCATGGTTGTGCTTGATGCCATCCATCAGATTCAGCGCGAACAGGCGCATGATTTAGCCTGCCGCTGGAACTGCAAGGCCGCCAAATGCGGATCGTGCAGCGCGGAAGTCAATGGCAAACCGCGGCTGATGTGCAAAACCCGCCTTGATGATTTCGTGGAGGGACAGACCATCACCGTGCAGCCCATGAAGGCATTTCCCCTTATCCGTGATCTGGTAACCGACGTTTCATGGAATTACACCGTCAATAAAAAAATTCCGCCGTTCACACCCAAGCCGGATACCAACTGGCTTATGCAGCAGCGGGATGTGGATAGATCGCAGGAATTCCGCAAGTGCATTGAATGTTTTCTCTGCCAGAACGTATGCCATGTTCTGCGGGAACATGATCTGGAAGACAAATTTTTCGGCCCACGATTCCTGGTGCGTGTGGCAAGTCTGGAAATGCACCCGCTGGATTCTCTGGACCGCACCGCGTTACTCAAAGACGAAGGCGGTATCGGGTTGTGCAACATCACCAAATGCTGTACGGAAGTGTGCCCCGAAGAAATCCACATTACCGACAACGCGATTATTCCCCTTAAAGAGCGCGTGGTGGATAAATATTACGACCCTATCCGCATCGCTCTGCGCGTGCTGACCGGCGGCGGCAAGAAGTGATTTTTATATCTCAAATCTAATATTGATGGTTTGAAATTGATAACTGTTTACGGGCATCGCCTTGATGATTTGTGATGCGTCGCGCGGTATCGAGATTACCAGCATTCATTTTTCGCTGGCGTTTATGCGCCGATAGGTTACTATTGTTTACAGTTTACTCTTCGGTGTCGTGAACACACATCGTCGCGTGGCGATGTGTTTATGTTTTTTTAGTCCCATATAAGGAGTCCTGCTATGGCCAAGGGCAACAACAGTCAGAAGAAGGAAGTCAAGAAACCCAAGAAGGACAAGAAGAAAAAGTGAACCTGTGGCGTTTCGCCCCGGTACACCTGTTTCTCCTGTGACTTCCCCTCTTCCAGGCCCCCAAACGGTGGGCCTTTTTTATTTGCTCCCTCCATATTTCGTTGAATGTACCGATGTTACTGAATAACAGGGGCGCTACCACGACTTCTGCATCTGATTGACTACCGCCTGCGCCATGCGCTCCACCGCCATCTGTTCCGCGTCCGGCAGTTGCTGGCCGATTTGCGGAATTTCCGTGCTCGACGCCGCAAAATTAACCCGGCGTGAAAGCACCGCGCCGGTCCGCAAATTCCGCCAGGTAAAATTTACCACAATTGTAATTTGCGTTTCCTGAGGCAAATTCGTCTGAAAGCTGCTGCTTAATATGCCTTCACTTGCGCTGACAATCGTACCGGTTAATTCTGTATCCGCCTGATTAATTGGTGCCAATCGATACGGTGTTCGGGATTCAATGTTTTTATCAATGGCTTCCGTGAGGCGGAATTCCAGCCCTCTGCGGAAGGTGCTGTTTTTCCAGATCGGCACCGCGACCGTGTGAATGCCCGACGGATAAATGGATTTCATGGTATATCCACATCCCGCCGGCAGCATTACCAGCAGCGTCAGCAAAAGCAGTCCTGCAATGCTTGGCCCCCTGCGAATGGATTTGTGCGTTATGATCACTTGATCGCCTCCGCCCCAAAATGCTCCACAAGTTCTTTTTTGGCTAGGTGTGCCCATCGCGTATCTGGCCAGTCATTAATAACCCGATTGTAATAATATTTGGCGGCCGATGGTTTGCTGAAGCGAATGTAAAACCGGGCAATTTCCAGTTCCTTGTGGCCTTCAATCTGGTAAATGCGTTCTTCCAATGATTTAACCTGCAATATCTGTGCAAAGTGCGGATATTCCTGCGTGAGCGTTTCAAGCTGCGCATCGGCGTTGCGTAATGGCGTGAGGTCGAATTTTACCCCACGGAAAGTGGCCAACAGGCATTGCACTTCCATAATTGTTGCCTTCACCACAAACTGGCTGTACGGATATCGCCTCAGGAAGTCCTGATAAGACTGAAAAGCCCGGTTAAAACGTGATTCGCTGTAATAATAATCCGCCACACGAATGCCCGCCAACTCCGCCAATGGTGATCCGCGCTGCCGATCTTGAATACGGCGTAAAAGCTCCAGAGCATCACCGCTTACCGGCAAAATACGCATGCCCAGAAATGTGCGTTTGTATCCGCGGAGAAATGCGCACGCGATGTTGTATTCGCGCCGCAGGCAGGGGCCATATAGCGGGCTTGTCGGGTAATTATCCAGCAGGTCTTCATAGGCAAACAAGGCGGTGTATTTTGCGCCCATGGCATTGTACGCATCGCCACGCAGCAACAGCACTTCCGGTGCCAACGGATTGTTTTTATTCGCTTTCATCCAGCGCCGGGCCTGTTTGGGGATGTGTTTCGGGTGGCCTGAATTCAATTCCGCAATCATTTCCGCCACCTGCCCCGGCGGTGTATCAGGGTTTGGTGCCACCAGCGGAACCCACACCCCATTTTGCAACAGCCAGGATGCTGTGGGCTTTGGCAGGATCGCCACCGCTGGGCACCGGGAGCCAAGGGTTAAAAGCAACACCAGCAAGAGCGCCGGAACAGCAGTCCTCGGCCAAAGCGGTATACGCGTATACGGGCGGTATTTCATCAACCATCTCATGGGCGAAAAGTATAGGGCAAAGCGCTGTCGCTTGCACGAACTGTCAACTCTCTGAACCATTTCAATTCTTCGCCCCCGGCACACCGGGCGCTGGCGTATTGCGCGGTGCCGCAGCGGCGCTGCCACGATTTTCACCCAGCATCATGCTCTGCAGCGGATGCCCGATCGCCAGACGCACGCCGGCACGAAACCGCTCGGCGGTTACCAGCATCACCACCAGCGCCAGCACTGGCCATAGCACGTATCTTCCCACAATTAAAATACGCTGATCAAACGAAATGCCATGCCCCGGCGGCGGCAGAAATGCCAACGCCAGAGTGTTGTGTAATTCATGCCAGCCGTAAAGCACGCCGGGAATCGGAAATCCCGGCAATACATATTGCCAGGGAAATACCATAAAAAGCAAAATGACCGACCAGATCAAACTTCGAGTCATATTGGCCACGCCCGGTGCCTGTGCCACCAGGATCACCAGCAGCGTGACAAAAATAATAATCGCCTGTGAACCGGATGCCAGCAGTCCCAGCAACTGCGTAATAGGCGCAATAAGATAATAACTTTCACGCCATTGTCGCCGCAGATTAAGCCGTCGTCCGGCCTTTTCCCCCATGACCAGGCGACTCGATTGATAATTCTCAATGCTTTGACCTTCGGCGTTGGCCGCAGGAAAAACATCCAGGCTTTCCGGCAGCCCGGCCCGCATGAACGCGGCCCCGGGCGTTTCCGACAATCCCGCCGGTCCGTGGCCCGGCGCATGTTTAATCAGTACCACCGGATTACTCGCCCGATAAGGCTGCGTCGTAAAACGCATGAGGATAAATCCCACCACTTGCAGCATCACGCTGAAAAACAGAACATAACCGAGAAAATTCCGCCCGGAGCGCAGCGTTCGCAACGCCACACCATAATCACCATAAGGATGCACCGGAGCTGACATAGCTATATTTCCCTGAACCCAAAACACCGCGTTTACCGGCCACGTTGCGCCGCCACTGCCTGCGCCGCCAACCCGCTTAAGAAATGAGTATACCGTGAAATCAACCTCCGTTACAGGTAATCGACTGCCCCGAATGTCCCGCCTGGCCGCGCGGTACGGCTCAATGACCGGAACAGGCAGACGAACCGCGCCGGGGAATACTTCGTGTCTCTTGCTGTCGTGGTAAATCTTTTTAGTTGTCACCTACGCCGCGTTGTGATGCTTTTCATGATTTCATCCCGCCGGGTATCAGCAGTTCGGAGATGCGGCGATAGTGATAGCCGCAGATTACCAGTTGAATGGCCAACGGCACATTCCGTGGCCGGTGCAGGCTGGTCCAGAGCAGCATTCTCCAATAGTGAAAGCGCTCTTTGCCAACAAACCCCAGTCGCCACGTTGCCATGGCACCGGCCAATACACGTCCAAAAGTCAGCCGTGTGTGTACCGGTGGCGCGTGGTACTCTTTGAGGAAAGTACGCAGTCTCCGGTAGTACTGCTTGGGAGAATAAATTGACTTTAATATCGCCTCATACCCCTGCTGCAATACCTGCGGGTCCATGGTCGGCACGATGTTGGAGGTTCCATCAACGTTGTCCCCGGTGGCCGTTCCCACAAGGCGATGGGCCTGCTTCATGCGATCATAAAGTCGCGTGCCGGGGATGGCTTGCAGGCGACCAACCATGGCGGTCATGATGCCGCTTTTTTGTATGAAGTCAATTTGCCGCTGGAAAATACTCGGCTGGTCGCTGTCAAAGCCGACAATGAATCCACCTTGCACTTGCAGGCCGGCATTATGCAGGCGTTGCACATCGGCCACCAGATCACGATTACGGTTCTGGCTTTTTGAACATTCGGCCAGGCTGGAGTTATCTGGTGTTTCAATGCCGATAAATACCGTGTCGAATCCCGCCCCGGCCATCGCGGTCATCAGTTGCGGATCATCCGCGAGGTTAATTGAAACCTGGGTGTTAAAGGTGAAAGGGCCCCTTTCCTGCTGCCACTGCACAAGCACCGGCAGCAGGTCGCGCTTAAGTTCGCGTTTATTGCCGATAAGGTTGTCATCGACGAAGAAAATGCTGCCGCGCCATCCACTGCGCTCCAGCGCCTCAAGTTCGGCCCGCACTTGTGCGGCGGTTTTCGTGCGTGGACGGCGGCCAAACATGGCCGTCACGTTGCAGAAATCGCAGTCGAAGGGGCACCCACGTGAAAACTGAATTCCGGTACATGCGTAATAGCGCAGCTCCGCGAGTTCCCAGAGGGGAACCGGGGTGCTGTGAAGATCGGCGAAGCCCTCGGCCCGGTATAATCGTTGCGCCGTTCCCTGTTCCCAATCCGCCAGGAATGGCGGCAATGATAATTCCGCTTCGCCCAGCACAAAGTGGTCAACAAGATCGAAAGATTCGTACTCGGAACTAAATAACGGACCGCCCGCGATGATTGTTAGACCGGCAGCTTTGCAGCGGGCAATCAGGGCCTTGGCTGATTCGCGCTGTACAACCATGCCGCTGATCATCACGAGTTGAGCCCACGCCAGGTCCGCGTTTGACAGCGGCTGGATGTTCAGATCTACCAGACGTTTATTCCACTGCGGCGGGAGCATCGCGGCGACCGTCAAGAGGCCCAGTGGCGGGATTACCGCACGCTTTCGGACAAAGCGCAACGCATGTTTGAGACTCCAGAAAGTTTCGGGAAATTCCGGGTAAAGCAATAATACATTCATGTCCGCCACTCCGTTCTGCCACGCCAACAGCCATTACGCCAAGGCATGCAATTGCACGAATTCCTGAAAAGCTGATTTCCGCCGGATGTGCAACATTCCCAACGGACCGTTTCGACCGAGGAACTCTATTAATAATAATGATAGCGTTGCCTTCGCTCGGGTTCAATACGCAGTTTGCAGTGAGTTTAAAAACGCCCACACCCTTTCGGTCCCTTGACTTTGGTAACAAGTCGTTGGATGATAAATGGTCTGGACTTCGAGCCAGTCCCCGCAGGTGGTTATAGACCGCCCGACGGCGGGGGCGGATCGGGTTGTTCGGGCTTGTAGCTCAGTTGGTTAGAGCGCGTCACTGATAATGACGAGGTCAATGGTTCGAATCCATTCAGGGGCAGTTTAAAT
>JAJYGE010000134.1 GCA_021785155.1 Planctomycetota bacterium | reverse complement strand
GCCCAACCCTGGACCGCAATGGGGAGACTGCGTAAAAAAAAATACGCAAAAATTATCGGGTTACGGTCGGGGTATTCGCTTGTTTAAGGGCTAGTGCCCTGTTCCATCCGTAATTACGGGTAGAACAGGGCACTAAGTTCGCATGGCAAGGGCCCTTTTTGTATTGCGGTACCGGGCCTGCGGCGCAACAGATTGTGGCGTCCAACGAGGTACGGAAAATCGGTCAAAACCATTGGTTTTTGCCAGGCCAGGACAGGACTGGTGCCAAAAATAGTTGGCCAGCTTTGACTGATCTCTGTAAGATGAGTCCGCCGGTATGGCCGGGGCGCGGTTCGCCACTGTCAGCGGATTGTTGTTCAATGCCGCCCCATGGTCATGCCGTTACAACAGGAACCATACGTCATGAAGATACTTCATGTGCTTACCGATCCCCGGAATGATCGCGGCGTCCTGGCGGATTGTGCCTGCGGCATGGCGGCCGCGGTGGCCGCACGCGAACACGAGGTCACCATAGCGTGCCTCAAACGTTCCGATACAGACTCCAGCCCGCAGGCGGAAAATGTGCTCATACGCAGTTTTGCACCGGATCGCATCTCACCGCGTATGCCCAGTGCCGATCTTCGGACGTACCTTCAAAAGAATATTCAGCACTTTGATATCGTCCATATTCACGGTGTCGGCCAATGCGCCGGACACTATGCCGCCGCCGCCGCACGACAAGCCAAAATCCCTTATCTTCTCACGCCTCACGGAATGCTTGAGTCCGGATATCACAGCCCGGGCGGACGGCTTGCTAATACCTTCAATTGGCTGGTGCGTGATTCCAAAGTGGTGCGTCAGGCCGGAGCCATTCAATGCCTCTATCGCTCGGAGCTAACACATTCACCGGCCCTGACGGGCCGAAAAAACACGATTATTGCCAGTGGCATTGCCTCGTCATTGTGTGAAAATCATCCCCCCCGTGGTTCCTGGCGCAGCGAAAACCACGCTACGCTGGGCAAGATGGACCGTCCACTGGCTTTATTTCTCGGTTGTATTGAGCCTGAAAATGGCCTTGACCGCCTGTTGCCGCATTGGCACGCAGTGCTCAAGGGGCAACCGGATATGCTGCTGGTCATTGCCGGCACCGGTGAAAAATCATACATCGATACGCTCAATGACATTATCCGAAAACATAATCTGGCGCGGCATATCGTATGGACCGGTGAACTTGCCGGTCCCGCCAAATGGCGATTATTAGTTGATTCCGATGTGTTTATTCTCCCCGCGTATCAGGCCGACCGCTCGCCCGTAATCACCGAAGCCTTGGCCGTCGGCCTGCCCGTGGTGCTCACCCGCGAATGCCATCGTGATGAAGTTGAAAATCATAATGCCGGTGTGATTATTGAACATGGGGATATGGCGGCTTTTGTAACATCCATCCTGGAACTCATGGGCAATCATGAAATTCGTGCCTCCATGGGCCGAAACGGACAAAAACTTGTGCAATCTGACTTTACCCGGGAAGTAACCGCCGAAAAACTGGAACGGCTTTATGAATCTCTCGTTTTACACGCGGGTATTCCTCCCGACTTGCTGCCGCCGAAAGATATTTCATAATAGACCTCTTACTTAAGGACCGGAACATGGGTAGCACCGAGAATTTACAAGAGTATCGCCCGACGGACATTCGGAATATTGTGTTAGTTGGCCACGGCGGTGCCGGCAAAACCACGCTGGCCGAAGCCATTGCGCATCGTTGCGGCGTGATTACACGCATGGGTGCGGTTGAAGAAGCCAGCACCATATCCGATTTTGAGCCCGAAGCCCGCCGCCATAAGCATTCCACCAATTCCACCGTCATGTTTGCCAAGTATGAAAATTGTGAAATTAACCTTATTGATACGCCCGGATATCCCGATTTCATCGGACATGCCCTGGCGGCCATGCCGGTGGTGGAAACCGCGGTGATCGTTGTTAATGCGCAACAGGGCGTGGAATACAACACGCGGCGGCTCTATCACGCCGCCGGCGAGATGGGCCTGGCGCGGATGATCGTCGTTAACAAAATAGATGTGGCCTCCGATTTACCCGGCATACTGGCACAACTGAAATCCACCTTCGGACCGGAATTGCATTGTATCAACCTTCCCGGCGGCCACGGAAAAGATGTGGTCGACTGCTTTGACCATGATGCCGGCAGTACGGATTTCGGTGATGCCAAAACCATCCACGGTGAAATGGTTGAAGCGGTTGTCGAAATGGATGATGTCAAACTTGAACACTATCTGGCGGGCCAAAAGGTTGATCCCGCGGAACTCCGTGCCTGCTTTATCAAGGCGATGAATGTCGGCCACGTTGTTCCCATACTTTTTACCTCCGCCAAACAGGAAGTCGGCATTGACGATCTGCTGCATATTCTTGTGCGGGAAGCGCCTTCTCCGGTATCAGGCCGCCTGAAGCGCCTCCATCGCCCCAATGCCGAAAACCCGGAAACCATTGAGTCACTGGAAATTCAACCGGATCCGGACGCTCCCCTGCTGGCGCAGGTTTTCAAAGTTACCACCGATCCTTATGTCGGAAAACTTTGCATGTTGCGCATTCTCCAGGGCAGGTTGGATGCCAATACCGCTTTCGTCTATGGGGATGATAAAAAATCGCGCCGGGCCGGCCATGTCCTGAAACTTGAAGGCCGCGATCACCCCGAGCTCCCGGTCGCGTACGCCGGTGATATTGTCGCAGTCGCCAAACTTGATGATCTGCACGTCAATACAATTATTCATGCCCCTACCGCGTTAAACAATCTTCGCGCGATTGTCCCGCACTTTCCCACCCCCATGTTTTCCGTGGCGGTGGCTCCAAAATCTCGTGGCGATGAAGCAAAAATTTCTTCCGCGCTGGCCAAGCTTACGGAAGAAGACCCGACCTTTCGCACCTCGCACGATCCGCAAACCCATGAACTGATTATTCACGGCTTGGGCGATCTGCATTTACGGGTGATGCTGGAAAAAATGAAGAACCGCTTCAATCTTGATGTCACCGCCGCTCCACCGCGCATCGCATACCGCGAAACCATTACCGCCCGCGCCGAAGGACATTACCGGCACAAAAAGCAATCCGGTGGAGCCGGGCAATTCGGCGAGGTGTATCTGCGCATCGAACCGCTGGACCACGGCCAAGGTTTTGAGTTCGTTAACGAAGTATTTGGTGGTGCCATTCCCGGACCGTTTATTGTCTCCGCGGAAAAAGGCATTCGCGATGCGCTGGAACATGGCCCCATCGGTGGATATCCGGTGCAGGATGTGCGGGTGATTATCTATGATGGCAAAACCCATCCGGTGGATTCCAAGGATATCGCCTTCCGGATTGCCGGAAAATACGCCTTTCTTGCCGCCATGCAAAAAGCTCGTCCCATGCTTCTGGAACCCATGGTATCCCTCGAAGTGGTTGTCCCGGAGGCCCTGCTTGGCAGTGCCACCGGCGATCTTAATGGCCGGCGGGGACGGGTCAACGCTACCGATCTTCTGCCCGGCGGCATGGCGGCGATTCAAGCTACGGCACCACTTTCAGAATTGGGACAATATGACAATCAACTCCGCAGCGCTACCAGCGGACAGGGCAGCTTTTCCATGGAGTTTTCGCATTATGAAACGGTACCGCCGATAATTCAGGCTAAAATTGCCGCGCAATACCAGGCTCCAGCGGCAGAATAAATATCAGACGCCGGCCCGATGACAATAGCAAGACATCGTTCATAAGATTTCCGCGCCGCGGGCCTTGAGCACCGGATCAGCGTCACAATGTAATTATGGCTGGAACAGGGCACGACCAGCAATGACGCTGAAATTCGTGTCTCTTGCCTTGGCGTGGGCGTTTGGTACGATGGAGGAACATGGGGACGTAGCTCAATTGGGAGAGCACTGCCTTTGCAAGGCAGGGGTTGCCGGTTCGATCCCGGTCGTCTCCACTTTGTTCCAGGAGCCGCTCCAGGTAATGGCCGGAATTGCGATTACATGGAAATGCTCCTGGGGTTATTTGGATTTTTTCAGCGATGAATAAGCTTACAAAAAAGTCGATCTGTGATGTGGCGGATGAAACACCTTATCCGCCGGAAGCATTTGAATTTGTCCGCGAGGGGTTGGCGCTGACGGCCAACCGTGTGCATCGCGATGCGGACAATCTGCCCGAGGGACAGCGGCATGTCACAGGTCAGGATCTGGCTAAAGGATTACGAGATTTGGCGATCCGTAACTATGGGCTATTGGCCCGCGCTGTATTGGCGCACTGGCAGATTCACACTACCATGGATTTCGGTAAAATTGTGTTCGCGATGGTGGAAAGCGGAATCATGCACAAAACCTCGGAAGACAATATAGATGACTTTCGTGCCGTCTATGATTTTGAGGATGCCTTCACCGCTCCCAAACGACCGGTTTCAACTGGAGTCGCTAAATTTGATTTGCGGTTATGAATGATGGTTTGAATGTCAGCACGGATGAACCCGTTCCACGTCGAATGGGTGCTGTCGTGTATCTTGTATAGAAAAAGGGGAACCTGGCGTGGTAATAAAACTTACAAAGCATATCGTTCTGGCGGGCGTAGCAGGTCTTTTGCTGACGGGCTGCACGTATCAACAGCCACCGGTGGATTTAACCGCACCGGCACATTTTACACTGACAATGATCGACGGCACGCACCGCCGCTCGGCCATTGACGTACCAATTCCTGAATCTTCCAATATCCTGGCTGATACGCAATCGCTGATAAGTTCGGTTGGCCCCTGGTCGCTTAAACCCGATGAAACCGCCACGCTCAATGAAATTATCATCAAGGGGCCGATGTATGATGTGAACGTGATGTCCGATGATCTGGTCATTCGTTTTCATAACGACCCCAATCAGGTGGGTGCCGTTTCGACGCCGATCACCCGGCAGCAGTACGATCAGATTCGCAGCGATGCGTTGGTAACGATTCAGCCCAATCAATGGAAAAAAATAACCTATGGGCCAAATCCTTAAAGCCGCCACCGCCCCGAACGCTGATCCAGAATCAAATGGTTTTTCCAGCACCGACTCGCAATGCGGTGGTTGGTCTGACAATACGCGCGGGAACCACTACGTGAACAACGGCCTGTGATCCAACCCTAACCACCGGCCCGGCGCACCGTGGACATTACCCGGACCGGCAGCGCGACAGCTTGTGGCGTTCAGCGGCGTATGGAAAATCTGCCAAAACCACTGGTTTTCATTGAGCCAGTCGCGAGATATTACCGCAGAAGCGCACACCTTCCCATAGCCGTTCCGGGCCATCAGGTGATCCAGATCATTGAGATAGATATTGCTTAACAGCGGCGACCGTACTGCACCTTGCGGTGCCCCCATCGCCGGCTTCCATCTCGCGGGCCTCTCCATAAATTTGGCTTGGAGGAATTGCTCGATCAAGTGCAGCAGCCGGCTGTCGGCAATATCCCGGCCTATCACCTGCATCAGTCGATTATGGGGGATGGTGTCAAAGGGGCCTGTGACAGGTTCTGCCAGGTCGCTCGGGGCCAAATCCTTAACTTTTTAGCGCAGCTGGGCATTATCCCCCTCATTGCTACACTATAGCAAATCAACGAACAGTTCAGACCTGCTGAACAATGTTCTTTGACAAATGAATAACATGCCTGCATCAATGGCTCCGTCTCAGCCACGAGGATCGCTATGTACCCGGTAAAAAATCGACGCCCACGCCCATTCCGCGCCCAAAAAGTCTTCTAACTCCTTAATGCTAAATGCTGCCCCCCCTGGGGCCAAAAACATCTTGGGCATCTTCTATGAGCCGAGCCTTGTCAAGTGGGAACGCTACCGTGTCATTCGGTCGATGGGTTGAGCCTTCTATCCAGTG